>CATPBM010000097.1 GCA_955652625.1 uncultured Steroidobacteraceae bacterium | reverse complement strand
GTTTGATCTCGCGCACTCGATCGGCAACCTGCCGCTGGAGCTGCACGGCAGCGGCGCCGACTTCGCCGTATGGTGCAGCTACAAATACCTGAATGGCGGCCCGGGCGCGATCGGCGGCTGCTTCGTCCCCGGGCGGCATACGGAAGCGCAGCCGCGCAACCGCCACAGCGGTGCCCTGCCCGGCGCGCGGCTCGCGGGCTGGTGGGGACACGAGGAACCGACGCGCTTCCTGATGGAGCCGCAGTTCCAGGCGTCCGCCGGGGTGGGCGCATGGCAGATCAGCAATCCACCCGTGCTCGCGGCGGCGCCGCTCATCGCTGCACTGCAGATTTTTTCCGAGGCTGGCATCGGCAGGCTGCGCGCCAAGTCCGTGGCGCTCACCGGCTATCTCGAGGAGCTCATCCGGCCGCTGCAACCGCGGGTGCAGATCATCACCCCGCGCGCCAGTAATGAGCGCGGCTGTCAGCTGTCGGTCCGCATCGCCGGCGGCGCCGCACGCGGCCCGCGCGTGTTCGATGCGCTCAGCGCGCGCGGCGTGGTATGCGACTGGCGCAGTCCGGACATCATCCGCGTGGCGCCCGTGCCGCTGTACAACCGCTTCGAGGATGCGTGGCTGTTCGCGCGCGCCCTCGCCGACGCACTCGCGGAAACGACATGAGTGCGGGCGCCGGCGGCATCAACATCGTCGGCGCTGGGCTGGCCGGCGCGCTGCTCGCGCTGCTGCTCGCGCGGCGCGGACTGCGCGTGTCGCTGTACGAGCGCCGGCCCGATCCGCGCCAGAGCGAGCCCGAAAGCGGCCGCTCCATCAATCTCGCCCTGGCTGCGCGCGGCATGCGCGCGCTCGAGCGCGCCGGAGTCATGGAGCGGGTGCGCCCGCTGCTGATCCCGATGCGCGGACGCATGGTGCACGATCTCTCCGGGCACGCCGCATTGCAGCCCTACGGGCAGCGCGAGCACGAGGTGATCTGGTCGGTGGGCCGCGCCGATCTCAACCGCGTGCTCATCGAGGAGGCCGCGCGCCATGCGAGCGTGCGGGTGCGTTTCAGCCAGCTGTGTCTCGGGGCGGACCTGCAGCATGATCGCCTGCACTTTCGTGATCATGCGAGCGGCGCGGTGCACGAGGCCGCACTCACCCCCACGATCGCCAGCGACGGCGCCGGATCGGTGCTGCGCGCAAGCCTCGCGGCGGTCGGACTCGTGAGCGCGCGCGAGGAATGGCTCGACCACGATTACAAGGAGCTCACCATCCCGGCGGCCGCGGCGGGCTCGCTCGAGCGCCACGCGCTGCACATCTGGCCGCGCGGCGGCTTCATGCTGATCGCGCTGCCCAATACCGACGGCAGCTTCACGGCAACTCTGTTCCTCGCGCGCAGCGGAGAAAAGAGCTTCGCCGCACTCGGCACGCCTGCGGCGGTAGCGCAGTTCTTCGAGCGCGAGTTCGCCGATGCCGTGCCGCTGCTTGCGGACCTGACCGCGCAGTTCGCGACTCATCCGCAGGGGCAGCTCGGCACGGTGCACGCCACTCCCTGGCACGTGGCTGGCCGCCTGCTGCTGCTCGGCGACGCGGCCCACGCCATCGTGCCCTTTCACGGCCAGGGGATGAACGCCGCGTTCGAAGACTGCACAACGCTCGATGAGCTGCTCGCGGCCGGCGGAGACTGGCAGGCGCTGTTTGCGCAGTTCGAGCGCGTGCGGCGCCCGAATACCGCGGCGATCGCCCAGATGGCGCTCGAGAACTACAGCGAGATGCGCGATGCCGTGCTCGATGCGCGCTTCGTGCGCCGCAAGGCCATCGCCATGGGACTGGAGCGGCGTTTTCCGGACCGGTTCATCCCGCGTTATTCAATGGTGATGTTCCACCCGGAAATCACCTACGCCGAGGCGTTGCGGCGCGGCTCCGTGCAGGCGCAGCTCCTCGAGGAGCTCGATCCGGGCGCCGCCGGCGAGCCCGACGCCGCACTGGCCGAAAAGCTGATCAGCGAGCGGCTGCCGCCGATCGCCTGAACGCGCGGGGCTGAAATGCCGGATGACATTCGCGTGCGCTTGCTGCCAGGCCTCGGGGAGCGCCAGATCGAGGGCTTGAGCGCGCTGCTGATCGACTGCGTGGAGGGCGGAGCGTCAGTCGGTTTCCTCCTCCCAATGACGACATCCAAGGCGGCGGGATACTGGCGCAGCCTCGCGCTGGGTGTGCGGAGCGGGGAGCGTCTGGTGCTCGCAGCCGAGGACGCGCCCGGGGCCATTCTCGGCACCACTCAGGTCGTCCTGAAGCAGTTCGAGAATCAGCCGCACCGCGCCGATGTTGCCAAGATGCTGGTGCATCGCCGCGCACGCCGGCGCGGAATCGGTGCGGCGCTGCTCGCGGCCGCCGAGCACGCTGCGCGCGATGCCGGCAAGACGCTGCTGGTTCTGGACACCGCAGGTGAGGAGGCCGCGCGCCTGTATGAGCGTCACGGCTGGCAGCGCTGCGGGCGGATCCCGGACTACGCGCTCTGGCCCGACGGCACGCCCTGCGCAACCACGATTTTCTTCAAATCGCTGCGCTGAGCGACGCAGGCGGCGGCGCGGCCGGTGCGTTGCGCCGCTCGAGCGTCACGAACGTCACCGGGTAGGCGTGGCGCTCGTCCGCCGGGTGCGCGCTGCATTCGACGTCGGCCCACTGGGCGGCATCGAACTCGGGAAAGAACGTATCGCCCGGCACGTCGGCGTGCACGTGCGTGAGATAGATGCGCCGCGCCAAGGGCAGCACCAGGCGATAGATTTCCGCGCCGCCGATCGCAACCAGCTCCTCGCTCCCGTCCGCCTGCGCGAGCGCCGCCTCCACCGAGTGCACTACCGTCACGCCGGCGGCCGACCAGCCGCGATCGCGCGTCAGCACGAAGTTGGTGCGCCCGGGAAGCGGGCGACCGATGGACTCAAAGGTCTTGCGCCCCATGAGGATGGGCTTGCCGAGCGTGAATGCCCGAAAGCGCTTCAGATCCTCGGGCAGGCGCCACGGCAAGGTGTTGTCCCTGCCGATGACGCCGTTCTGCGCCATGGCGACGATCAGTGAGACGAACGGAGGCGTGCCCATGGCCGGGGATTATTGCAAGCATGACCGGCGCACCGCCACCCCAAGCGCGGCGCGTGAACGGATCAGATCTCCACCGCGGTGTTGAGGATGACCACGTCGCGGAACGGCATGCGGAAAAATTCCGCGGCCTGCGTGCTGTACTGCTGCATGCGCGCAAACAGGCGGCGCTGCAGGCCGCGCAGGCCCGGCAGCGGCCGCGCACGCACCACGTGGCGCCCGACGAAGAACGAGCTGTCCTCGGTGAACACGCGCAGCCCGCGCGCGCGGCACGCCTTGAGCGCTTCGGCCACGTCGGGCGTCTCCATGAAGCCGAAGCGCGCGGTAATGTAGAACACCCCCGGCGCCACCTCCTCGATGCGCAAGCGCCGCACCGGATCCTGGCGCGGCGTGTCGGCGATCTCGACGTTGAGAATGATGACGCGCTGGTGCACGACGCAGTTGTGCTCGATGTTGCGGATCAGCGCCGAGGGCACGATATTCGAGTTGCTGGCAAGGAAAACACCTGTGCCCGGCACGCGGTGCACACCGGCCACCAGCTTGGTGAGCTCCGAGCGTGGCACCGCCAGCTTCGCCAGCGCCGCGCGCAGCTCGAGCCGCCCGTTGCGCCAGGTCGTGAAGATCAGGCATAACAGGGCGCCGAGGGTCAGCGGAATCCAGCCTCCAGTGGGCACCTTGGTCATGTTGCCGGCTACAAACGCCGTGTCGACCACCAGCATCACACCGAACAGCCCCGCAACCTGCCACTTGGGCCAGTTCCACTGCGTGGCGGCGACGAACGCGCCGAGGATCGTGGTCACGACCATGGTGCCGACGACGGCGGCCCCATAGGCGCCGCCGAGCGCGTCGGAGGAACCGAAGCCAACCACGAAGGCGATGACGGCGGGGAACACGAGCCAGTTGACGATCGGCACGTAGATCTGGCCGTGCTCGAGTGCTGAGGTCTGCAGCACGCGCAGGCGCGGCAGCAGGTCCAGGTGCACCGCCTGGCGGGCCATGGAGAAGGCTCCGGAGATGGTCGCCTGCGAAGCAATCACCGCGGCAGCCGTCGCCAGGATCACCAGCCACGGCAGCACTGCCGCGGGAACGAGGTGAAAGAGCGGGTGCTCGACCGGCCTGCCCAGCTCCAGCAGCAGCGCCCCCTGGCCGAAGTAGTTGATCACGAGCGCCGGGCCCACGAGCACGAACCACGCGATGCGCACCGGCTGCTTGCCGAAATGGCCCATGTCCGCGTACAGCGCCTCCCCGCCGGTGATGGCGAGGAACACCGCGCCAATGATCGCGAGCGCTACCCCCGGCCGGTGAAACAGCAGGGTGAGGCCGAAGTACGGGTTGAGCGCCGCCAGCACCTGCGGGTGGCGGGCAAGCGGTATGGCGCCGATCACCGTGATCACCACGAACCACACGACCATGACCGGGCCAAACAGCGCGGCTACCTTCGCAGTGCCGCGGCTCTGGTAGGCGAACAGGACCGCGATGACCGCGATGGTCACCGGGATCACCATGTTCTTGAAGCCCGGATTCAGGACCTCCAGGCCCTCCACCGCGCCCAGCACCGAGATCGCCGGCGTGATGAGCGCGTCGCAGAAAAAGAACGCGGTGCCCGCCAGCGCCAGTCCCACGGCGACCTTCGCCCAGGTGCTGCCGGTGATGAGGCGCCGCTGCGCCAGGGAAAACAACGCGAGGATCCCGCCCTCGCCTTCGTTGTCGGCCCGCATGATCACCGTGAGGTACTTGAGGGTGACGGAGATCGCGAGGCTCCAGAAGAAGAGCGACAGGACGCCCAGCACCGCCTCGGCGTTGAAGGTGCCCGCGGCATCCAGCGCCGACTGCATGGCGTACAGCGGGCTGGTACCGATGTCGCCGTACACGATGCCGGTGGCGCCGACGATGCCGGCGAGACTCACGCGACGCTGCTGGTTCATGCTGCCCGCCTGCCCCGTTCAGCCGCGACGCGCGCGGCGCTGCGGAGTGCGGCGCGCGGCGCGCGGCGCAGGCCACAGCATGGTGCCGCGGCAGCCGTCGAAGCCGCAGCGGCAGGCGAAGATCGCGTCGATGTCGGGCGGGTCGTCGGGCTCACCGTGGATCTGGTAGTCGTAGGTGAGCTCCTTCCCCGGCTCCATGGAGCGGATCGCATCGATGAACAAGCGGCGATTCTCGATCACCGATTCGCAGTTCGGCTCGCAGGAATGATTGACGAAGCGCGCCTCGTTGCCGCCGACGCCGGCGTCGATCACCGTGTGCGCATCGACGATGAACAGGAACGTATGGTTGTCGCCCGCGTCCTTGTGCGCATAGCGACGATCCGCTTCCGCGTGCGTCACGCGCTCGCCCAGGTACTCCATGACCCGCGTGCCCTTCACGATGCGGCGCGCCGCAAACACGCCGAGGCCGTGCAGCCGCGATTCGCGCACTTCGATGAGCCGCGCCTGCTGTTTGCCGTGCGCCGCGCTCATACCGCCACCGGCGCCCTGATTGCCGCATGATGCTGGTAGTTCACGAACTCGAAGTCCTCGTACGTGTACGCGAAAATGCTCACGGGCCGGCGGCGGATGACGAGCCGCGGCAGAGGCAGCGGCGTGCGTGTGAGCTGCAGGTCGGCCTGCTCGAGATGATTGCGGTACAGGTGGCAGTCGCCGCCGGTCCAGATGAGCTCCCCGGCAGTGAGATCGCACTGCTGCGCGAACAGGTGTACGAGGAGCGCGTAGCTGGCGATGTTGAACGGCACGCCTAGAAACATATCCGCGCTGCGCTGGTACACCTGGCAGGACAGCCGTCCGGACGCCACGTAGAGCTGGAAGAACATGTGGCACGGCATGAGCGCCATACGCTCGAGCTCGCCCACGTTCCAGGCGCTGACAATGATGCGGCGCGAGTCGGGATTGGCCTTCAACGTCTCGATGGCCTGCGCGATCTGATCGATGGTGCTGCCGTCGGCCGCCGCCCAGGCGCGCCATTGCTTGCCGTACACCGGTCCCAGTTCCCCGTGCGCGTCCGCCCACTCGTCCCAAATGGTGACGCCGTGCTGGCGCAGCCAGGCGACGTTGGTGTCGCCACGCAGGAACCACAGGAGCTCGTAGATCACCGAGCGCAGGTGGATTTTCTTGGTGGTGACCAGCGGAAACCCTTCCGCCAGTTCGAAGCGCATCTGCTGGGCGAACAGCGACAGCGTGCCGGTGCCGGTGCGGTCCTCCTTGCGCGTGCCCTCCGCGCGGATGCGGCGCATGAGCTCCAGGTACTGCTTCATTGCGCCACGACGAAGTTGCCCGACGGTATGCGCACGCGATACGCCCACGCCAGCAGCGCGACGCCGCCGATGATCATCGGCAGCGACAGCAGCTGCCCCTCGGTGAACCAGCCGCCGGCGAGATAACCGATCTGCTCGTCGGGCACGCGCACGAATTCCACCAGGAAGCGCGCCACGCCGTAGATAGCCAGGAACAGGCCCGAAGGCGCCAGCCGCGGGCGCGGGCGCATGGTGAACCACCACAACGCCGCGAACAGCACCAGCCCTTCGAGCGTTGCCTCGTAGAGCTGGGAGGGATGGCGCACCTCGCCGTGGACCCGGAAGCCCCACGGTACCGTCGTTACCTTGCCCCACAGCTCGCTGTTGATGAAGTTGCCTATGCGGCCGAAGAACAGTCCCAGCGCCGGCAACGGTGCGGTGAAGTCGCAGACGTCGCCAACGTTGCGGCCGCGCCGCCAGGCGAACAGCGTGATCGCGATCACCCCGCCCAGCAGGCCGCCGTGAAAGGCCATGCCGCCCTCCCAGATCTTGAACGGATACCAGACGTCGTTCGCCCAGAACGTGAGCCCGTAGAAGAGCACGTAACCGATGCGCCCGCCGAGGATCACACCCAGCATGGCGAAGAAAATCAGGTCGTCGACGTCGTTCGGTTTCCACGTCGAGCCGGGCCTGGCGGCGCGCCGCCGCGCGAGCCACCAGCCGCCGGCAAAGCCCAACAGGTACATGATGCCGTACCAGTGCACCTTGACCGGGCCGATCTCGAATGCAATCGGGTTGAAGCCGGGATACTGAAGCATGAGGCGCGGAGTTTAGCCGACCGCGCGCGTCACGCGGCAGAAGAACGCCTTCAGGTAGCGGGTCTCGGGAATCGCCGGATGTACCGGGTGGTCGGGGGACTGGCCGCCGGCCTCCAGGATCTGCACGAAGCGGCCGGCATGACGCGCGGCGCTTTGTATGGCCGCGAGCAGCTCATCTGCCGCGAGATGGTAGGAGCAGGAGCAGGATACCAGCACCCCCTCCTCCGCCATGACCGCCAGGGCCAGCTGATTCAACTTGCGGTACGCCGCCTGGCCCTGCGGAATGTCCTTCTTTCTCTTGATGAACGCGGGTGGGTCGAGAATCACGATGTCAAAACGCTCGCCCTGCTCCGCCAGAGCCTTGAGTGCGTCGAAGGCATCGGCGCGCGTTACCGCAACGCTCGCGCCGTTGCGCCTGGCGTTGGCTTGCGCAAAATCGAGCGCGCTCTGCGAGGAGTCCACGCAATGCGCATAGGCTGCGCCGTGCCGCAGCGCACTGACCGCCCAGGCGCCCGC
>CATPBM010000096.1 GCA_955652625.1 uncultured Steroidobacteraceae bacterium | reverse complement strand
TGGCTGTCCGCGCATGGGGTGGCGCTGACTGGGCCCATCCATCTGGGCCTCGCCTTGCCGGTGCTCACTGTGCCCGGCGGCGCTTCCTTACCTGCGCTGGCCGAGTTTTCGCTGGCTCTGATGTTCATTTTATTTGCCGAGTCCTACGGATCGATCCGCACCTACGCATTGAAGCACGATGAGCAGGTGCAGCCGAATCGCGACCTGCTGGCGCTCGGGCTGGCGAACCTGGTGTCGGGGCTCTTTCAGGGGACTCCGGTCGCAGCGGGCTACTCCGCAACGTCCGCCAACGATGCGGCCGGCGCGCAGTCGCGCTTTGCGGGGCTATACGCGGCAGCCGTCGTGCTGGTGCTGCTGCTGCTGTGTCTGCGGTGGATCGAGCGCATCCCCGAGCCGGCGCTGGCGGCGATTGTCATTCACGCCGTAAGCAAGTCGCTGCGCCCGAGTGTGTTCAGCAACTACGTGCGCTGGCACCGGGATCAGGCGATCGCGCTTGCAGCGGTGCTGGCGGTCCTGGTGTTCGGCGTGCTGAACGGCCTCCTGGTGGCGGTCGCCTTCAGCCTCGCCATGCTCATCAGGTCGCTGGCGAGTCCGCGCCTGTCGGTCCTCGGCCGGGTCGGGGCGCATGACTATGTCAGTGTGGCGCGCTTCGCGAACGCCGAGACCCCGCCGGGCGTGTTGGTGGTGCGGCCGGAGACGCCGCTGTTCTTCGCCAACGCCGAGCCGCTGCTGGCGCTGGTGCGTCAGAAGGTGCTGGAGCAGCCCGCCCTCAGGCTCGTCGTGCTGAGCCTCGAGGAATCCCCCGACCTCGACAGCACCGCGCTCGAGACTCTCGGTGAGCTGTGCGCCTGGCTCGCTGCGCGCGGCGTCGAACTGCGCGTGGCGCGCCTGAAGGAGCGGGCGCGTCATGTGCTGCTGCGGGCCCGACTGACGCAGCTGCCGCCCGAGGCACTGGATTACTCGAGCGTGGACGATGCCGTCAGGGGGGAGGGTGTCACTCCGGAGGACCGTTGAGTTTATTGGCAATCAACCACTTACGGAACGGCTGTCTTGTTGGCTAACTCACAGACGCTTCGGTGTGGCAGGGGCTTCGTGTTACCCTTTCAGGCCGTTTGAGCAGACGCGGTTCGGTCCCCGCGGCTCCATGCGCCATGCCAAGAGACAAGAGACAACACGGGGCGTGACCCGATAACCCGCCGCGCCGCACTGAGGCCGTCGTTACCAACCGATAGAAAGGATTTCGAAAATGAAGAAACAATCTGCCTGGCTGCTGGCCGTGCTGGCGGCCTTGGCTCTTGCAGGCTGCGCGAACCAGAAGGCCCCGGCCGAGGCAGCGATCGCCAACGCCGAGAGCGCGATAGCCCCGGTCCGGGACGCCGCGCAGAAGTACGTCCCAGACCAGATGCGGGCCGTCGATGCGCAACTCGCCTCGATGAAGGCGTCCGACGCCAAGGGCGATTACCAGGCGGTGCTGGCCGCAGCGCCGAGCCTCAATACCGCGATCAGCGCCCTGAAGGAGGCGACGGCGGCCAAGCAGCAGGAGGCTGACGCGGCGACCGCCAAAGCGAAAGAGGCCTGGGGGCCGCTGAGCGCTGAGGTGCCGAAGAACCTCGATGCCATCCAGAGCCGGGTCGACATTCTCTCGAAGGGGCGTCACCTGCCCAAGGGCGTTACCAAGGAGAGCCTGGCATCGGCCAAGTCGGCGCTGGAAGCCATGAAATCCCAGTGGAGCGAGGCCCAGAATGCCGCGACCGCGGGTGACTTCAGCACCGCCATGAGCAAGGGTCAGGGAGTGAAAGACCAGGCCAGCGAGACCATGAAGTCCCTCGGCATGACTTCAGGCTGAAGACCAACGGCCTGTGATCGGCCGCCTCATCCGATGGTGGTGAGGCGGCCGGCGAGGTCGTAAGCATCCGCCGCGACGATCTCGACATCCGCCCAGTCGCCGGCGCGCAGCTGTGCGACACTTTTTTCCCCGGCGCGCAGTTTCCCGTCATCGACGATGCGCACCACCCCATCGATCTGCGGCGCGTCCGCTTCACTGCGCGCCGTGGCGGTGCCATCAGCCACGGAATCCACCAACACCCGCATACGCTGTCCGACCCGCGCCGCAAGCCGCCGGGCGCTGATCTGCGCGGCGCGCTCCATGAAGCGCGCGTGGCGCTCTTCCTGAACTTCCGGTGCTATGTGAGGGGCGAGCGCATTCGCCGCCGCACCCTCCACGGGCGAATACTTGAAGCACCCGACACGGTCCAGCCCGGCCTCATCCAGCCACGCGAGCAGCTCTGCGAACTCCTGCTCGGTCTCCCCGGGAAAGCCGACGATGAACGTGCTGCGCAGGGTGAGATCCGGACACTCACGGCGCCAGCTGCGGATGCGCCCCAGCGTGTCTTGCGCATGGGCCGGCCGGCGCATGCGCTTCAATACCGTGCGGCTGCCGTGCTGGAAGGGGATATCGAGGTAGGGCAGCACGCGCCGTTGCGCCATCAGCGGGATCACCGCATCAACGTGCGGGTAGGGGTACACGTAATGCAGGCGCACCCAGATCCCGAGCTCACCCAGGCCCCGCGCCAGATCGATGAAACGTGTCTCATAGGTCGCGCCACGCCACTCGGCGCGCGCGTAGCGCAGGTCCGCGCCGTAGGCACTGGTGTCCTGCGATATGACGAGCAGCTCCTTGACTCCCGCGGCCGCGAGCCGTTCCGCTTCCCGCAACACCTCATCGATGCGGCGGCTCGCGAGCCGGCCGCGCATCGCGGGGATGATGCAGAAGCTGCACTTGTTGTTGCACCCTTCGGCGATCTTCAGGTACGCGTAGTGCCGCGGTGTGAGGCGCACACCCTGAGGTGGCAGCAGGTCAAAGAACGGCTCGTGCCGCGGCGGCAGATACTCGTGAACCGCGCCCACCACCTGCTCGTAGGCTTGCGGGCCGGTCACTTTCAGCACGTGCGGGTGGCGCTCGAGGATGCGCTCGGGCCGCGCCCCCAGGCAGCCGGTCACGATGACCCGGCCGTTCTGCTCGAGCGCCTCCCCGATCGCCTCGAGCGATTCATCCACCGCCGCATCGATGAAGCCGCAGGTGTTGACGACCACCAGGTCCGCAGCCTCATAGGTGGGCGCGACCTCGTACCCTTCGGCGCGCAGATGCGTGAGGATGCGCTCGGAGTCGACCAGCGCTTTCGGACAGCCGAGGCTGACGAAGCCCACTTTCCGTGCGCGTGCCGCAAGGTGCGCCGGCGGGCGCTTGCGCGGCCCGGCCGTGGGGCGTGCGGTGCTCTGGGTGCGTGGCATCGGGGCTGCAGGTGAAAAGGGCGGCTATGCTAGCCGCGAAGGCTTTCGGGCGCCACCGGACCTGAGGTCTACGACGGCTGGGCGGTGAC
>CATPBM010000095.1 GCA_955652625.1 uncultured Steroidobacteraceae bacterium | reverse complement strand
GACGCTCTACCAGCTGAGCTAAGCACCCATCGCGAACTTCGGGTCGCGAGTGCCGATCAGTGCGCCGGCGGTACGACCTGCTTCAGCCGCCGGCCGTTACGCCGCGAGCGCTTGTCGTCCGCCGCGGCGGCGGCGGCAACCACCGCAGTCGCCACCGGCGGCGCGTCCGCCTGCTGATGCGGCATGGGCATTTCAGTCAGTGCGTACGCGAGAACCTCGTCGATCCACTTGACCGGCTTGATCTCGAGATTTCCCTTGATGTTGTCCGGGATTTCCACCAGGTCCTTCACGTTCTCGTCCGGAATGAGCACGGTCTTGATGCCGCCGCGATGCGCGGCCAGGAGCTTCTCCTTGAGGCCCCCGATCGGCAGCACTTCCCCGCGCAGAGTGATCTCCCCCGTCATCGCCACGTCCGAGCGTACCGGGATCTTGGTAAGCGCCGAGACAAGCGCCGTGCACATGCCGATTCCGGCGCTGGGACCATCCTTGGGCGTCGCGCCCTCAGGGATGTGCAGGTGCACGTCGAGCTTCTGGTAGAACTCCGGCTCGAGGCCCAGCACCTGGGCGCGGCTGCGCACCACGGTCATGGCCGCCTGGATCGACTCCTGCATTACCTCGCCGAGCTGGCCGGTGTGCTGCAGTTTGCCCTTGCCGGGCACCACCGCGGCTTCGATGGTAAGCAGCTCGCCGCCCACTTCCGTCCAGGCGAGGCCCGTGACCTGGCCGATACGGTTCATGTCCTCAGCCTTGCCGTAGCGGAAGCGGCGCACGCCCAGGAACTTGTCGAGGTTGCGCGGCGTGACCGCGACCGACTTCTGCTGCTTCTTGTGAAGCAGCATCTGCTTGACGGCCTTGCGGCCGATCTTGGCGATCTCGCGCTCGAGGTTGCGCACGCCCGCTTCGCGCGTGTAGTAGCGCACGATGTCGAGCAGTGCGGTATCGGAGACCCGAAGCTCATCGGGCTTCAGTCCGTTGCTCTTCATCTGCTTCGGCACGAGGTAGCGGCGGCCGATGTTCATCTTCTCGTCTTCGGTGTAGCCGGGCAGACGGATGACTTCCATGCGATCGAGCAGCGGGGGCGGGATATTCAGGCTGTTCGCCGTGCACACGAACATCACCTCCGAGAGATCCAGATCGACCTCGAGGTAGTGATCGTTGAACGTCGAGTTCTGCTCCGGGTCGAGCACCTCCAGCAGCGCCGAAGACGGATCGCCGCGGAAGTCCATGGACATCTTGTCCACCTCATCGAGCAGGAACAGCGGGTTGTGCACGCCGGCCTTCGCCATGTTCTGCACTATCTTCCCGGGCATGGAGCCGATGTAGGTGCGCCGGTGACCACGGATCTCGGCCTCATCGCGCACGCCGCCCAAGGACATGCGCACGAACTTGCGGTTTGTGGAGCGCGCAATGCTCTGCCCGAGCGAGGTCTTGCCGACGCCCGGCGGACCCACGAGGCACAGGATCGGACCTTTGAGCTTGTCGACGCGCTGCTGCACGGCGAGATACTCGACGATGCGCTCCTTCACCTTGTCCAGCCCGTAGTGGTCCTCGTCCAGGACCTTCTGCGCGCGGGTGATGTCCTTGATGATCTTGGTGCGTTTCTTCCACGGCACCTTCACCAGCCAGTCGATGTAGTTGCGCACCCCCGTGGCCTCGGCGGACATCGGCGACATCATCTTGAGCTTGTTGAGCTCCCCCGCAGCCTTGTCGCGCGCCTCCTTGGGCATGCCGGCCTTGGCGATCTTCTGCTCGAGCTCGGTAATCTCGTTGCCGCCCTCGTCCATCTCGCCCAGCTCTTTCTGAATGGCCTTCATCTGCTCATTCAGGTAGTACTCGCGCTGGCTCTTTTCCATCTGCGCCTTGACGCGCCCGCGGATGCGCTTCTCGATCTGCAGCACGTCCATCTCGCTCTCGATGGCGACCAGGATGTGCTCGAGGCGCTTCTTGACGTCGAGGATCTCGAGCACTTTCTGCTTTTCGGCGAGCTTCAGCGACATGTGCGCCGCCACGGTGTCGGCCATGCGCCCGGCCTGCTCGATGCCGGCAAGCGCGGTGAGCACCTCCGGCGGCACCTTCTTGTTGAGCTTCACGTACTGTTCGAACTGGGAAATGACCGAGCGTGCCAGCACGTCCATTTCCTTCTCGTCGTAGGTCTCGGCATCCGGCAACAGTGTCGCGTCCGAGGAGTAGTACTCTCCGGCGTGCAGCTTCTCGATGCGTGCGCGGTCCACCCCTTCCACCAGCACCTTGACGGTGCCGTCGGGCAGCTTCAACAGCTGCAGAATGGTCGCAACCGTCGCTATACGGTACAGGTCGTCGGCCTTCGGGTCGTCGACGTCGGCCTGCTTCTGGGCCACCAGCATGATGCGCTTGTCGGTGCGCATCGCCACATCCAGCGCCTGGATGGACTTCTCGCGCCCCACGAACAGCGGAATCACCATGTGTGGGTAGACCACGACGTCGCGCAGCGGCAGCACCGGCACGTTCTGCAGCACGGCGGGAATCGGGGTAGTCGTCGGTGTGGTCGGTTCAGACACGCTCAAGCCCTCGGTAAAGAATGGGAGGCGGCCGGGCATCTGTCAGGAGGCGCGGCCGGCGGCGTTCGTGACGCTAGTGTAGCGAGAATGAGGCTCAAGCTGCGCGTTTCAAGAGTGACGCAGCTCACGGGACGGCGTGTTCCCTACGGGAGCACGCACCGCTCGGGTCAATGATGGTTCGACCCGGTAGCGCGCCGCGGCTCATCGACGCTGGCGAGGCGGCTGTCGTCGGTGCCGTAGACGATGTAGGGCTTGGTCTGGCCCTCGATCACGGACTCGTCAATGACGATCTTGGCCACGTTACGCATCGAGGGCAGCTCGTACATGGTGTCGAGCAGGACCGTCTCGAGAATGGTCCGCAGTCCGCGCGCGCCGGTCTTTCTGTGCATGGCGCGGTGTGCAACCGCGCGCAGTGCCTCGTCCCGGAACTCGAGCTCCGCGCCTTCCATCTCGAACAGCCGCCGGTACTGCTTAGTGAGCGCGTTCTTGGGCTCGGTCAGGATCGAGATCAGGGCCCCTTCATCGAGCTCATCGAGCGTCGCCACCACCGGCAGACGGCCGACGAATTCCGGGATCAGGCCGAACTTGATCAGATCCTCGGGCTCGACGTCGTGGAACAGGTCGCTGCCGTGCGGGCGGGTATTGATGTCGCGCACCTCGGAAGTGAAGCCGATGCCACTTTTCTGGGTGCGGTTGAGGATAATTTTTT
The DNA here is from genome assembly GCA_955652625.1 of uncultured Steroidobacteraceae bacterium. Lineage (GTDB taxonomy): Bacteria > Pseudomonadota > Gammaproteobacteria > Steroidobacterales > Steroidobacteraceae > 13-2-20CM-66-19. The sequence goes on along the minus strand of CATPBM010000095.1, from coordinate 4,232 downwards.
CAAGCCCCGCGAATGCCCCGCCGCAGATGAACAGGATGTTGCCGGTATCGACCTGCAGGAACTCCTGCTGGGGGTGCTTGCGGCCACCCTGGGGCGGCACCGACGCGATCGTGCCCTCGATGAGCTTCAGCAGCGCCTGCTGCACGCCCTCACCCGAGACGTCGCGGGTGATCGAAGGATTGTCGGATTTGCGCGAGATCTTGTCGATCTCGTCGATGTACACGATGCCGGTCTGGGCCTTCTCGACATCGTAGTCGCACTTCTGCAGCAGCTTCTGGATGATGTTCTCGACGTCCTCACCGACGTAGCCAGCTTCCGTCAGCGTGGTGGCATCCGCGATGGTGAACGGCACGTTCAGGAGGCGCGCCAGGGTCTCCGCGAGCAGCGTCTTGCCGCAACCGGTCGGGCCGATCAGCAGGATATTGCTCTTGGCGATCTCGACTTCTTCCTTGGAGCGCGCGCTGCCACTGCGCGTCTGAAGGCGCTTGTAGTGGTTGTACACCGCCACCGAGAGCACCTTCTTGGCGCGCTCCTGGCCGATGACGTACTCGTCGAGAACCTTCTTGATCTCGTGGGGCTTGGGAAGCTTGTCGCGTGCACGCTCGGCGCGGTCCTCGAGTTCCTCACGGATGATGTCGTTGCACAGCTCCACGCATTCGTCGCAGACGAACACCGAGGGGCCGGCGATAAGCTTGCGGACTTCGTGTTGGCTCTTCCCGCAGAACGAGCAATACAGGAGCTTGCCGTCGTCGTGGCGGCTGCGGGCATCATCACTCATCGAGGTCCCTCATAAGCTCCGCGTCCGCGACACTATTAGTACTCGGACGTGAGTTTTCTTATAGCACGGGGTCCCGCCATGCGCCAAGAGCGGGCAACCGCTAAGTCCTTGTGCGCACGGGACTTGTATGACGGGGTTCACTACTTTGACATTTGTCGGGTGGGGCCCTTCTGAGAGGGGCCGCTCAGGCCGGCTTTACCGGGGCCGCCGCGGGCAGCTCCCCGCGCTGCTCCAGGACTTTGTCGATGAGCCCGTAGCGCACGGCCTCGTTCCAGTCCATGAAGCGGTCGCGGTCGGTGTCCTGCTTGATGCGCTCGACGCTTTGACCGGTGTGCTTGGCGAGGATTTTGTTCAACCGCTCGCGCGTGTCGAGCATTTCTTTGGCATGGATCTCCATGTCCGCGGCCTGTCCTTGGAAGCCTCCCAGGGGCTGGTGAATCATGACGCGCGCGTGCGGCAGACAGTAGCGCTTGCCACGGGTCCCCCCGGCCAGCAGCACCGCACCCATGCTGGCAGCCTGACCGATGCAGATGGTGCTCACGTCAGGCTTGACGAACTGCATGGTGTCGTAGATCGCCAGACCCGAGCTCACCACGCCCCCCGGAGAATTGATGTACAGCGCAATGTCCTTCTCGGGGTTCTCCGACTCCAGGAAGAGCATCTGCGCAACCACGATGTTTGCCATATAGTCATCGACCGGCCCGACGATGAAGACCACCCGCTCCTTGAGCAGGCGGGAGTAGATGTCGTAGGCGCGCTCACCGCGAGCGGTCTGCTCGACGACGATGGGAACCAGATTCAAGCCACGTTCGTTCATGTGCCGCTCGCTTCATCGTGCTGATGTTCGTGTCCGGCCCCAGCCTCGAGCTGGTGGTCGTGGTGGTGGTCGTGATCGCCTTCATGTTCCTGAGCCTGCCGGCCAAAACCGGTCAGGTCGGCAAAGTTCATCGGCCGCTCGGTGAGCTTGGCGCGCTCCAGCACCCAGTCCACGACCTGCTCTTCGAGCGTCGCGGACTCGATCTGACGCATTGAGCCCTGATCCTGCAGGTACGCTCGCCTCGCCTGCTCCGGCTCCGGGTATCCCTCCACGAGCGTCGACAGTCGCGCCTGCACGCGCTCGCGATCCACCTTCAGGCCCTGCGTCTGTACGATCTGCGCGATCAGCAGGCCCAGCGCCACGCGCCGCCGTGCCGGCTCCTCGAAGGCCTCACGCGGGGGCACGCGGTTCACGTCGCGAATGCCCAAGCGCCGCGCGGTGTCGATCTGCAGCTGCTGCACCTGCTCCTCGATGAGCGCGCGCGGTACGTCGATCGGATTGTCCTTGTAGAGCGCATCGAGCACTTGCACACGCAGGCGGTTGCGGATCACCTCGGCCAGCTCCCGCTCCATGCTCCTGCGAACCTCGGCGCGCATCTCCTCGAGTCCACCCTGTTCGACACCGTACGCGCGGAAGAATTCCTCCTCGACTGCCGGAAGGGACTGTTCCTCGACCGCCTTTATGGAGAGATGCAGCTGCGCGGACTGGCCGGCGAGCTTCCTGTTCGGATGGCTTGCCGGGAACACCACGCTGATCGTGCGCTGCTCGCCGGCGCTCACCCCCTGCAGTCCCACTTCGAGCTCCGGGAGTGCCTGGCGAGTTCCGAGCACGACCTGCACGTCGGTATGTTCGCCGCCTTCGAGGATCCTGCCGCCGATGCGCGCCTGGTAATCCAGAAGCACCCGATCGGAGTCGTGCGCAGCACGCTGCACGGGGGTAAACACCGGGCGCTGCGCCCGCATGTTCTCGATCATGGCGTCGATATCCGCCTCCGTTACGCTGGCGCTGGGCCGTTCGACGGCCAAGGTATCGGGCGGGTTCACGCGGATCTCGGGCAGCACCTCGAAATGCGCGGCGTATTTCAGATCGCTTTCCGGGCCCAGGGCGAGCGGCTCGATGCGCGGACCGGCAGCGGGGCGGAGCTTCTCCTGGCTGACTGCCTGCGCAAACGAGCTGCGCATCAGGTCGCTCAGGACTTCCGCGCGCACCTGCTCGCCAAACTGCTTGGTAATAACCGCCAGCGGCGCCTTGCCGGGGCGGAAGCCCTTGAGGCGCGCGGTGCGCGACAGCTTCTTCAGACGCTGCTGCACCTCGTTTGCCACTTCGGTAGCCGGCACCGCCACCTCCAGGCGCCGCGACAAACCACCGGTCTCAGAAAGAGAAACTTGCATCAATTCAATCCTCAGCTGCGGGCCCTCGAGCCCCGCAGGTAAGCGCCTTTCCTGGAAAAACTAAGAAGAACTGGTGCGAAAGGAGAGACTCGAACTCTCACGGGTTTCCCCACTGGATCCTAAGTCCAGCGCGTCTGCCAGTTCCGCCACTTTCGCCCGTGCCGTGCGCGCCGCACGATCCGTTGGCGCCCACCTGTCGGCCGTGCGTCGGGGTGGAGCATTATACCCGATGCGCCGCAGCCCCCCGACGGCGCGCCGCTGCGATACCGCGCGACGGCCCGAACCGCCAGCGTGGGCCGCGCCCCCGGGCGACCCGTCGGTGTCAGGGTAAGCCCATGCCCACAAAATCAGCAAGTTATGTCCGATTGGCGGTACCATCGGGTGCGCGCCTTCGCTCGCGGCAGTGCTCATCGCCCGCACGGGCGGAATCTTGCCTGCAAGGGTCTGCCAGAACCGGAAGGGCGAGGACGAGTACTTACGATAAGAGCATCGGCTGCGCGTTCGTGTCGGAGAATCGCGCCGAGCTTGATGCCGCGCTTACACTTGCTGACAATCCACCGGCCCTTCAGGACGCACGGACTACGAGAAGAACTTAATGCTTTCGATCCTGGTAGGTCATTCGTATTTCCTGCAGCTCGATGCGAAGCAGCTCGAGCGCGCGAAACCCTATCCGCCGCTTGCGACACTCCAGGTCGCGGCGATGCTGCGGCAGACGGGGCACACGGTCACACTGTTCGACGCCATGCTCGCGCAAGGGGTCCGCGACTACGCCGAACGGCTGGCCTCCTGCCAGGCCCAGGTCGTTGTCCTCTACGAGGACAATTTCAACTTCCTGACCAAGATGTGTCTCGCCGCCATGCGCGAGGCGTGCTGCGAGATGATCGCCGCTGCCCGCCGCCGCGGCGCACGCGTCGTGGTGGGCGGCTCCGACGCCACCGACGCGCCCGAGGTATATCTGCGCGCGGGAGCGGAGGTCGCCCTCCTCGGTGAAGGGCTCGCCACGCTTGCCGAGCTCCTGCGCCGTCTCGATGCCGATGTGGGCGCGGCAACGGCCGAGCTTATCGCGCAGCTGCCCGGGCTTGCGTACCTCGACGGGCACCACGTGCGGCGCGTGGAGGGCGGGCACACCCCGGCCGTGAAGGATTATCCAGAGCTTCCTGCCTGGGACCTGGTCGATATCGAGCGCTACCGCGAGATGTGGCTCACGGCCCACGGATACTTCAGCCTCATCATGGCGGCCTCGCGT
>CATPBM010000094.1 GCA_955652625.1 uncultured Steroidobacteraceae bacterium | reverse complement strand
TTCGTACACCGCACACCTAGGTGCGCTCGGTTACCTCAACTTTCCAGCGAGACCATGACTTGTCCAATCCCGCGATCGCCATGACCGGCAACGCCGATTCCGCAGATCCTGCGGTGTCGCGCTTTCTTGACGCGGTATGGATGGAGCGTGGCCTCTCGCCCAACACGCTCGCCGCCTACCGCGCCGATCTCACGGCACTGGCGCGCTGGCTCGTCGAGCGCAACGTGCCCATCATGCGCACCTCGCGCGCGGACCTGCAGGATTTTATCGCCTGGCGGGTGCGCGCCGGCGCGCGGCCACGCTCCACGGCGCGCCAATTGTCCAGTTTCCGGCGTTTCTTCCGCTACTTCATGCGCGAAGGTCTGATCCGCGAGGACCCCACCGCACAGATTGCCATGCCGAAGATCGGCCGCTCGCTGCCCCGCTCCCTCACCGAGGAGGAGGTCGAGGCGCTGCTGCAGGCGCCGCTGGTGAGCGATCCGCTTGGTAATCGCGACCGCACCATGCTCGAGGTGCTGTACGCGACCGGGTTGCGCGTGTCGGAACTCGTCAACCTGCGCCAGGGGCAGGTCAACCTTAACCAGGGCGTGATCCGCATCCTCGGCAAGGGCGATCGCGAGCGCCTCATTCCGCTGGGTGAAGAGGCAATGCGGGCGCTTAAAGAGTTCAATCGCGGCGCACGCGGCGAGATCCTGCTCGAGCGCCAGACGGACTACATGTTTCCCACGCGGCGCGGCGATCGCATGACGCGCCAGGCTTTCTGGCACATCATCAAGCGCTACGCGCGCAAGGCCGGCATCGCCAAAGAACTCTCGCCCCACACCCTGCGCCACGCCTTCGCCACGCATCTGCTCAATCACGGCGCGGACCTGCGCGTGGTGCAGATGCTGCTGGGGCACAGCGACCTGTCGACCACGCAGATCTATACCCACGTCGCGCGCGAGCATCTGAAGGAACTGCACGCGCAGCATCATCCGCGCGGCTGAAGAGCGCGGCTCACCCACAGGCAGCGGCGCCGCCGCTTAAGCGGGTACATGCTAGACTGCGCGCCCATTCCGCGGCGACGGGCGTTCCCATGGTTGGCAAGAGGTTGGTCATGTTGTTCGCACTGTGCGGCGCGACGGCATGGAGCGCGCTCCACGGTCAACAGTCACAGCCCCCGCCGCCCAAGGCCGATCCGCGCGCGGCAATCGCCAGCCACATTCCCGGCACGCGCCCCGATGACCTGCGCCCCTCGCCGATACCCGGTCTCTACGAGCTCACCCGCGGCACGGACATCGCCTATGTGACGGCCGACGGCAAGTACGCCTTGACCGGCGATCTCTACGACCTCGGCAGCAACGACAACCTCACCGAGCAGCACCGGCGCGACCTGCGCGTCAAGGCCATCGCCGCCTTTCCCGAGAGCGAGATGCTCATTTTCGGGCCGACGGACCCGAAGTACACGATCACGGTATTCACCGATGTGGACTGTCCGTATTGCCGCAAACTCCACGCTCAGATGGGCGAGTACAACCGCCTGGGAGTCCGGGTGCGCTATCTGTTCTTCCCGCGCTCAGGTCCCAACACCGCATCCTGGTCCAAGGCGGAGCAGGTGTGGTGCTCCGCAGACCGCAAGGATGCGCTGACGCGCGCCAAGCTCGGGCAGGAACTGAAGACCAAGGCGTGCCCTGCGAACCCGGTGGCGCGCACCTATGCACTCGGCAAGGACTTCGCGATCGAGGGAACCCCCGCGATCATCCTGGCGGACGGGGAGCTGCTCGGTGGCTATGTGCCGCCGGACGTGCTGGTGCAGCATCTGAAGGACGGGCCCAGCAAATAGCACCGCGACACGCGGGGCCGGCGCGCCGAATGCGCAGGACGCGCGGCTAACGTTCCAGCAACTTGAGCTTGTCGGGCTTGCCTTCCCATTCCTTGGCGTCCGCAGGCGCATCTTTCTTTTCGGTGATCACCGGCCACTCTTTGGCGAGCTCGGCGTTCAGCTGTTTGAAATGCTCCTGTCCGGCGGGCAGCTCCTCTTCGGAGAAAATCGCTTCCACCGGGCACTCCGGCTCGCACAGCGTGCAGTCGATGCATTCCTCCGGATCGATCGTGAGGAAGTTGGGTCCCTCGTGAAAGCAGTCGACCGGACAGACCTCCACGCAATCCATGTATTTGCACTTGATGCAGTTTTCGGTGACGACGAAGGTCATTCGGCTTCCTGGCACGGCCCAATCAAGACATTGTCGCACGCCCGCACCGCAGCGGTGAATCAGCCCCCGGGCGCGCCGCCCGGGCGGCGGTCGATGGTGGTGTAGTAATGCCCCTCGTGCAGCGCACCCCGATCCTCGAGGTAGTGGCGCAGCGCGAAATCGGTGCTGGGGAACGCAATCTCGTCCCAGGGAATGTCCGCTGGGGCGACCAGCTTGACCTCGAGGCTCTCCGCCCCCACACCGTAACGCGCCTTCGGCAGGCTCGCCCGGAAAAACACGTGCACCTGCTCGGCGTGCAGCACATGCACCACTGCGAGGAGCGAGCCGATCGTAACGTCCGCGAGCGCCTCTTCCTGCGACTCGCGTGCCGCGGCTTGCTGCAGCGTTTCACCGTTTTCCATGAAACCGGCGGGAACCGTCCAGTAACCGCGCCGCGGCTCGATCGCGCGCCGGCACAAGAGGATGCGGCCTTCGTGTTCGGGAACGCAGCCGACCACGAGCTTCGGGTTCTGATAGTGAATCGAGCCGCACGCCTCGCACACGTGGCGCGGCCGATGATCGCCTTCGGGGACGCGCAGCTGCAGCGGCGCGGCGCATTGGGTACAGAATTTCATGGTATGCGCCGAGAATACGAGCGACGCCGCGCCTTGTCGACGCCGGGCAGGAGCGGCCACCCTGAAGGGGCCGCCGGCGAGTTCAATTCAACAGCCCGAACACCGCCACGCCGGTCTGCGTGCCCACGAACACCTTGCCGTCAGCGATCATCGGCGTGATGAACTTGTTGCCGGGGCCTAACCAATCGCGATCGCCGGCCTGGGAACTGTTATAGAGCTCGCGTGCGAGGTTGGCGGCATCGTAGGCGTGCAGTACGGCGGAGTCGGTATTTTCGTGCGCCCACAGGATACCGTTGTCGGTGCCGTTCGCGGATATCGCCGGTGCGGTGCCCGGGTAGACGAATTCGGTGGCGCTGAATGAGGCGGGGGCGCTCGC
>CATPBM010000093.1 GCA_955652625.1 uncultured Steroidobacteraceae bacterium | reverse complement strand
TGTTCTTGTAGGTAGCGACGTCGGTATGCTGCGTCAGTACGGGAGGCGGCCCGCCGCCGCCCCCCCCGCTGCCGCCCGGCGCGGACGAGGTTGTGCCGGAGCTGCCGCAGGCAGTAAGCACCGCGCTGAGGAGTATGAAGAGCGTATGGACGAGAGCTGCGCGCACGCTCAGCAGGCTCTCATGATTGAAGATCCAACGGCAACCCGGCGCACACTGGCTACAGTTGCCCGCGCAGTCCGACATACGCGCCAGGCTTGGCGGTGAGGCAATCGGATGTTTACATATTCTCCAGATCCGTCATGGCGGAACGTGGCACCCGGCCGTCCCGGACCGTGACCCCTTCGGCGCGCAAACGCCGCGCCTGCTCCCGATGCTCACGGGAGCGATCCGGGAACACGATGCGGCCACCGGCGCCCACCACGCGATGCCACGGAAGATGCAGCGCCGCGGGCGCGACCCGCAAGGCAAATCCGGCCTGGCGCGCGCGTCCGGGCAAGCCGGCCGCACGGGCCACCGCTCCATAGCTTGAGACTTGGCCCCGCGGAATCGCACACACGACGTGCCAGATGGCATGCAGCGCGGGACTGTCCTGCGGCGGCGGCGCGCTCCGCTGCGAACCCCTGGAGCTCAAGGGCCGAAGGAGCGCCGAAGTTGCTTTCCTGTCAACTCTCACGGGAAACTCGTCGTCCGGGGGAATGCCCGCGCCCTGGATTGTAGAACAACAACCGGCGCGCCAGCCCCGCTAGAGTGCACGGCGGAAGCTTGAGGGGATTGGAAAACCTGATGTCCGCGCCATCGAGCGCAACCGACGACTGCATCATCGAGACGCGCGGTCTGACTAAGGAGTTCAGTGGTTTCGTCGCGGTGAGCAGTGTCGACCTGCGGGTGCGCCGTGGCCACATCCACGCGCTCATCGGCCCCAACGGCGCGGGCAAGACCACGTTTTTCAACCTGCTCACGAAGTTCCTCATCCCCACCAGCGGCCAGATCCTCTATCGCGGCGAGGACATCACCTTCGCCAAGCCGGCAGAGGTGGCGCGCCGCGGCATCGTGCGCTCGTTCCAGCTGTCCGCGGTCTTCCCCCACCTGACGGTGCTCGAGAACGTGCGCATCGCGCTGCAGCGCTCGCTCGCGACGACATTTCACTTCTGGAAGCGCGAGGCGACGCTCACGGTTCTCAACGCACGCGCCATGGAGCTGCTGGAGGTGGTGGACCTCGGCGCCTTTGCAACCGTGGTCGCGGTGGAGCTTCCCTATGGGCGCAAGCGCGCGCTCGAGATCGCGACCACGCTGGCCATGGACCCGGAGGTGATGCTGCTGGATGAGCCCACGGCGGGCATGGGGCACGAGGACGTTGACCGGGTCACGACCCTCATCAAACAGGCGGCGGCAAATCGCACCATACTCATGGTCGAACACAACATGCAGGTAGTGGCGCGGATCGCCGATACCATCACGGTGTTACAGCACGGCCAGATCATTGCCAGCGGCGCCTACGCCGAGGTGTCGCGCAACGCGCTCGTCATGGAGGCCTACATGGGCTCCTCCGAAGCCGCGCTGGGGAGCACACACTGATGGCGGCGGAACTCCTGCGCGTCACCGGGCTGCATGCCTACTACGGCGAATCTCACGTGCTGCATGGCGTCGATTGCCACGTCCATCGCGGCGAGGTCGTGACGCTGCTCGGCCGCAACGGGGCCGGACGCACCACGACGCTCAAGGCACTGCTTGGCCTGGTGGGCGGCCGCTCCGGTTCGGTGATGATCGACGGTCGTGAGACGATGGCGCTGCCGCCGCACAAAATCGCTCGTCTGGGAATCGCATACTGCCCCGAGGAGCGCGGCATCTATTCGAGCCTGTCGACAGAAGAGAACCTGCTGCTGCCTCCCCCGGTCGCTCCCGGGGGAATGTCGGTCGATGAGATCTACGCTATGTTCCCCAACCTGAAGGAGCGACGCGCGAGCCGCGGGACGCACCTGTCCGGCGGGGAGCAGCAGATGCTGGCGCTGGCGCGGATCCTGCGCACCGGCGCGCGGTTGCTGCTGCTCGATGAGATCTCCGAAGGACTCGCTCCGGTGATCGTGCAGGCCTTGTCGCGGACGGTACACAGACTGCGCGAACAGGGCTATACGATCGTCATGGTGGAACAGAACTTCCGTTTCGCGGCGCCGCTGGCCGATCGTTTCTACATCATGGAGCGCGGCCGGATCGTGGAGGGTTTCGCCGCCCGGGATCTTCAGGACAGGACGTCCATGCTGCACCAGTACCTTGGCGTCTGACGCTCACAAGCTACACGAGGAGAAGACCATGAAACTGCGGATGGTGGCGATTGGAGTGGCGGCGGCGCTGGCGGTCGCGGCCGGCCCGGGCCCGGTGCTGGCCGCAGGCGATCAGATCGTGATCGGCGAGATCGATGACATGTCCGGGGTGTACGCGGATGTGATGGGGGCCGGCGGAGTCGAGGCCATCAGGATGGCGATCGCCGACTTTGGCGGCACGGCGCTGGGCAAGAAGATCACTGTCCTGACCGCGGATCACCAAAACAAGCCCGACATCGGCGCGGCCAAATTCCGCGAGTGGGCCGACCAGAATGGCCTCACTCTGTTGCTCGGCGGCTCCAACACCGGCGTCAACATCGCCATGGCAAAAGTCGCGGCGGTGAAGAAAGTGCCGTTGTTCAACATCGGACCGGGCGGCGCATCGCTGACAAACGAGGACTGCACGGCTTACTCGGTCCACTATGTCTACGATACGACCTCGCTCGCCAACGGCACCGCGACCGCCATCGTCAATAGCGGCGGCAAGAGCTGGTTCTATCTGACCGCGGACTACGCCTTCGGCACCCAGCTGCAGGCCGCGGCCTCCAAGGTCGTCGAAGCGCACGGGGGCAAGAATGCCGGGGCGGTGCGCGTGCCCCTGGGAGCGGCGGATTTTTCCTCCTTCCTGCTGCAGGCACAGGCTTCCGGTGCCCAGGTGCTGGGTCTTGCCAATGCCGGTACCGATTTCAGCAACTCGCTGAAGGCCGCCAACGAATTCGGCATTACCAAGACGATGAAGCCGGCGGCGCTGCTGGCGTTTATCTCCGACATCCACAGCCTCGGCCTGAAGACGGCACAGGGCCTGTTCCTGACCACCGGCTGGTACTGGGACCTGAACGCCGAGACGCGTGCGT
>CATPBM010000092.1 GCA_955652625.1 uncultured Steroidobacteraceae bacterium | reverse complement strand
GCTCGCGGCGCTCAGTGCCCGTCCCGACGCCGCCATGGCGGTGTCGGTGCCGTATCTGAAGCTCGCCGGTTACGTGATCGGCGGCTGGCTGCTCGCGAAGTCAGCGGCAATCGCCGCCGGCAAGACCGGCAGCGCCGAACGCGAGTTCTATGCGAGCAAGATCCGCACCGCGGCCTTCTATGCCGCGCAGGTGCTGCCCTGTGCCGCGGCGCTCGCGCGCGTGGTGCACTCGGGAGCCGAGAGCGTAACCGGGACCGACGCGGCCCTGATCTGAAACGCGCAAGCCTGCGGCAAGACACGCGCCCGCGGCGCGTGCGAACATTCCCACACCCTTGGTTCAGGCCGCACCGCCATGTCCGACGCCGCGCTGCGCTTCGATCACCTCGCGCTTCCGGTTTACGACGCGCGACAGACCTATCGCTTCTACAGCGAGGTGCTGAAGCTGCCGCTCGTGGACGCGCTGTCTGGCGATGACTGGGGCGGCAAGCCCTGGCTTATGATGTTCTTCGGCGCGGGCGCGCAGCTGATCGCGCTGTGCGCGCTGCGCGGCGCCCGTCCGGCGCCGCGGGACGACCTGCCGGACGATGTGCGGCACTACGCGTTCTCGGTCGCTTCCCGGGCCGAGCAGCGCCAGTGGATGGCGCGGCTCGAGGCGCACGGCGTTCAGTACACCGAGGAGGATCACGGCCGCCAGCACTCGATCTATTTCAGGGACCCCAACGGCATCATGCTGGAAGTCACCACGCCGGCGAGCACCGGTGCCGCCGCCAGCGACCACGCTGCCGGGCAGCTCGTGCAGCGCTGGATCGAAGCTGCACCCACGGCGCCGCGCGCGCCTTGAGGGGCGGGCATGAACCGCCGCGAGCTGCTCACCGCAGGAGTCAACATCATGGCCGTTGCCGCACTGTCTCCCGGCGCGCGCGCTGCGCAGAGCGCCGATGCCCCGATCCTGCGCAAGATCCCCTCGAGCGGCGAGGAGATACCGGTCATCGGCCTCGGCACCTCCGGGACTTTCCAGGTCGGGGGGTCGGAGGCTGAGCGCGCGCCGCTCAAGGAGGTACTGCAGACCTTCTTCGCCGCCGGCTCGCGCCTCATCGACACCTCGCCCATGTATGGCACCGCCGAGGCGGTGCTCGGCGATCTGATGAGCCCGGAAATGCATGAGCGCGCGTTTCTTGCCACCAAGGTGTGGACGCGCGGTGAGCGCTCCGGGATCGAGCAGATGACGCACTCGGCGCAGTTATTGAGGAGCGCGCGCCTGGATCTCATCCAGGTGCACAACCTGCTCGATCTCGACACGCACCTGAAGACGCTGCGCGCCTGGAAGGACGCCGGCAAGGTGCGCTACATCGGCATTACCCATTACACCGTGAGCGCGCAGGCGGAGCTCGTGCGCGTGTTGGCACGCGAGAAGCTCGACTTCGTGCAGTTCAACTACTCGCCCGTCACGCGCGATGCGGAAGCGCGCCTGCTGCCCCTCGCCGCCGAGCGCGGCGTGGCGGTGCTCGTGAACCGGCCATTCGAGGACGCAGCGCTCTTTCAGGCGGTGCGCGGCAAGCCCCTGCCGGGCTGGGCGGTGGAGCTGGATGTCACGAGCTGGGGCCAGCTGGCGCTCAAGTTCATCGCCTCGCACCCGGCGGTGACCTGCATCATTCCCGCCACCGCCAAGGTGGCGCACCTCAAGGACAACCTGGCCGGCGGCCGCGGACGGACCCCGGATGCGCGCCAGCGCGAAGCGATTGCGAAGGCTTTTGCCTGATGCGCCTGCATTGAGGTGCACCGCCGCGCGCAGCGCCGTCCTGGCGTGCGCCCCTGCTGCTCATTTGATCTCGTGGTCCTCCCGGGTGGGCGCCGCGCCGCTCGCCGGCAGGCGACCATCTAACTTCCCCTCCAGCCTTCCTATTCCGACGAGGACTACGAGCCCCAACACGAGCCCGATGAGAGCCGCCGCGAGCTGTCCGAGCCCTGCGGCGGCGCTCGCGCTGGCCGTGAGCCAGATACCGGCGGCGGTAGTGAGGCCGCGTATCTCGCGCTCCTGGGTGAGCTTGAGAATGGCGCCGCCGCCCAGGAACCCGACGCCGGTGATGATGCCCTGGAGGACGCGCGCCAGGTCGGAGCTGTCCAGGCCCGCATTGCTCGCCGTCACCAGCAGCAGCGCGGTGCCGAGCGCCACGAGCATATGGGTGCGAAGGCCGGCGCTCTTGTGGGAGACCTCGCGCTGCAGGCCGACGGCGGCGCCGATGATGAGCGCGACGCTGAGGCGCCCGAGGATGCGCACCAGATCGGTCAGGTCGGGAATGGAGCGGGTGAGTTCCGCGAGTACCTTGTCCACGATCGTCCTCCGGTTTTTGCTAGCGGTGTCTGCGAGGCGTGACGCTTCCTGAGCCCGGCACGCGCAGTCTGAACTGCGGCGGCTCGTTGAGGTTCTGCAGGAACAGGCGCCGCTCCTCGGGCGTGAGCGCCGTCCAGTCAACCTTTTCCGCATGGCTGCGGCGCAGTTGCGTATCGCTCACCTGGGCGCGCGCGCGGCTCGCGCTCGCCCACTGGCCCGGCAGGCGCCGGGTCGCGCCGCGCCTTATGAGGTCCGCAACCGCGGCGGCCACCTGCGGGTCGCGCGTCAGGTCGCTGTGCGCGACGCGCGCGTAAATGGTGCCCGCGCCGGCAAGCCCGGCACTCGCGGCCGGCACCGTGCCGTCGCCGAGCCGGGTGAGCGTGTACACGAAGTCGTCACGCCGGCGTGTCACCGCGGTGACCGTCTCCTGGCCTACGCCGACGATGACGGCAAAACGCTCATCGGGCGGGGCCAGCTGTTGCCGCGCGCGGCGCGCGCTCTCGAGCAGCTCCGGCCGCGGCTGCGGGCCGGACGCGGGCCATGCGCGCGCGTCCAGCAGGTCGGCGCCACCGGGGCCGCAGGGCAAGAGGTCGTAGAGACTGGGGAAGGTACTGAACACCTCCGCGGCGAGAGTCTCTGCGGAGGCCCTGAGCGCGAGGCGCGCCACCTTGCGCACCGCCGCGTAGGTACCGCGCACCGCCTGCACGGCGGCGAAGGAGCCGCAGTTGGGGGTGCCGAGGAGCACCAGCCGTTCCACGTGCCCGGTGTGGGAGTGGGCGAGCGCCGCGCGGGCCACGAGACCGCCCATGCTGTGCGCAATGATTGCCACGCGCGCCGGTCGTGCGGCGCGCAGTCGCTCGGCAAGTGCGCGCCCGAGCTCTGCCACCGGCAATCGCCAGTCATAGTCATGGAACTCGGCCGCGAAGCCCTGAGCGCGCAGATACAACTTCAGCCGCAGATAGGAAAACAACACCACGCCCAGCGGCACGATGCGCGCCGTACCCGGCATGCGCAGCGTGGCAAGACGCCCCCGCTCGATGTCGAGCGGATCGAGCCACACGATGTCGTGCGGCAGGGGTGCGGCGCGCAGCATTCCCAGTTGCGAGCCCATGATGCCGGGCACGACTAGCACGCGCAGCGCGGGATCGGCGACCGCAGTGCGCCGCCCACGGCGTGCGAGAGATGCGAGCTGGCGGTACTCGGCGGCGCCGAAGTAGGCCTCGAGCTGGCGCCGCTGCTCCCCGCTCGCGAGCCACTCGGCGACCTGCCCATCGCTCCATGCGAAGCGGTCGTAGGGCGTGACGTGATCGAGCGCGGAGTCGGTGGTTGTCACGCGAGGAGCCTGGCGCCGCGGCGACTTCAGGGCATGCGCCGCTAGCCGGCGCCCGGGGGGCGCACCGGCGCGATCACCGCGAGCGTGCCGCCGCCCTCGAGCAGCAGTTGCAGCGGCACCTGCTCCCCGGGTGCGAGCGGATGCGCCAGCATGCTCAGCATGACGTGCAGGCCGCCGGGCTCCAGGCGCACGGTCTGCCCGGGTGCAATGCTCAGCCTCGCGTGCGGCCGCATGCTGGACTGGCCGTTGTTGAGCGCGGTTTCGTGAATCATCGCGTGCCCGGCGAGGGCAGAGCGCACGCCGATGACCACCACCGCACGCGTACCGCCGTTGTGCAGTGTCAGGTAAGCGGCGGCTACGTCCACGCCGGGGGTAGCGCGCACCCAGGCGTCGTGCGCGATGAGCGGCGCGGGGCCGGCCGCGGCGCCCGTGCAGCTGAGCATCGCAAGGCAGGCGGCGTAGAGCGCAAGCGGGTTTCTCAAGCCAACATCCGGTACGCGCAGGCATGCGCCGCGCGCAGCAATTATGCCAGACGGCTCCAGGGACGACCGACTATGATGCGCAGCGAAGCGGACACGCCGTGTACCGCGTACACCTCATGCACGCGACCCACGACAGATCTGAAGCTCCCGCGCTGCTCGCGCTGTTCGCCGGTGCGCTCGCCATCGGCAGCTCCGGTATTTTCGTGCGCCTGTCGGAGACCGGACCGACCGCGACGGCGTTCTGGCGCGGCGCATTCGCGTTGCCGGTGCTGGCGGTGTGGGCGCTGCTGGAGCGCCGCAGCGGCGCACCCACCGGCGCCCTGGAGCAGGCGCGCCCGAGTCTGCGCGAGCCGCTGTTCCTGTGGGCCGGGGTATTCTTCGCCGGGGACCTGGCGCTGTGGCACTGGTCGCTGCTGCTGACCTCCATCGCCGCCTCCTCGCTCGAGGCGAACTGCGCGCCCATACTCGTGACGCTGCTGGCGTGGGCCTTGTGGCGCGAGCGCCCGCGGCCCGGCTTCCTCGTCGCCATCGCCCTCGCCTTCGGAGGGATGCTGCTCATCCTCGTGCCCAAGCTCGGCGCGGGCGGCCACGCGCTGCTCGGCGATGCGCTGGGTCTGGGCACGGCGTGTTTCTACGCGGCCTACCTCATCGCGGTGGCGCGCCTGCGTACCCGTCACGGCACCGGCATCGTCATGTTCACTTCGACGCTGGTGTTCACGCTGCTGCTGCTGCCGCTCGCGCTCACGCAGAAATTCCTGCCGGCGAGCGCACATGGCTGGTGGATACTCATCGCCTGCGCGCTCTCGGCGCAGGCGCTGGGGCAGAGCCTGATCGCGTACGCCCTTGCCGTTCTGCCGGCCACCTTCGGCGCGGTGGGCCTGTACGTGCAGGTCATCGCCGCCGCCGCCTATGCCTGGCTGCTGCTGGGTGAGCGTCTGGCGCCGGTGCAGATGCTGGGCGGAGTCGTGGTGCTTGGCGCGATCGCGCTCGCCCGCAGCGCCCGCCGCCTCCCGCAGACGGGATTTGCAACCCCGACGGCGGTTCACGCGCAGCGCGCGTCGATCCAGTCGAGCGCGGCGCGCCACAGCGAATCGCGGTGACGCTCGCGGAAGAACCCGTGATGCCCCAGGGAGCGCGCGCCCGCCTGCGCCGGGCTCGTCCAGCGCCGCTCGATGCGGGCGCGCGAGTACGAAGCTAACAGCGCCTCCACCGCCGCGGGCGTCGCAATGGGATCGTCGCTGAAGCCCCACGCCAGCAGCGGTCCCTGCACCTCGGCGAAGTGGCTGTCGCGCAGATCCTCATCGAGCTGCGGCCCAAACGGCGCCGGCGTGAGGCACCACTTGCGCCACTGCAGGAACACCCCGCGCGGCAGCGAGGCCCCCGTCCACAGACGCCCCTGGGGCACGTAGCCGTGACGGCGCAGGGCGAGCGGGCCGTAGAGCTTCCAGAACGCCAGCGCCACGTACCGAAACGGCACGCGCTGGCGGCGCCAGTACCCGGTCGAGGTCGCGAGCATCAGGTGCGCACGTGCGCGGCCGTGGTTGTCCGTGCAGCCCAGGAGCTGTCCCCCGACGCTGTGACCGACGCTGACCAGCGGCAGGTGCGGGCAGCGCTGCGCCAGCCAGTCGAGCGCGGCAGGCATGTCGAGGCGCCCCCACTCACTCATGCGCGCGGGCTCGGCTTCCAGCGGCATCAGCGCAGAGGCGCCCATGCCGCGATAGTCGTACACGAGGCTGTTATAGCCGCGCTCGGCGCAGTAGCCGGCGAACTTCAGGTAGAACTCGCGCCTTAAGCCGGTGGCGCCGTTGACCACGAGCGCGCCGCGCGAGCGCGCAGCCTCCAGCCACAGGCCCGCGCGCGGGCGGCCATCGCGCGCAGGCAGGGTGATCGCCTGCAGCGCGCCGGCTGTGCTCACTGCGCGTGCTCCGCGATGCTCCGCGCGAGAGCTTCGATCGCGGCGCCGCGCGCGCTCGTCTTGCGCCACAGCGCGCCGATATGCCGCACCGGTGCGGGTCTGGCGAACGGTCGCAGCACCACGCCGCGGGCGTTGCGGTAAGCGCCGCGGCCGGCCAGCTCCGGCAGCAGCGTGATGCCGGCGCCCGTGGCTACCATCTGCCGCAGCGTCTCCAGGCTCGTGGCGCGGAAGTCCTGGCTGTCGCGCACCCCGACGCGGCTGCAGACCTCCAGTGCCTGATCGCGCAGGCAGTGCCCGTCTTCGAGCAACAGGAGCTTCTCGCCCTTGAGATCCGCGACGCGCAGCGTGTCGCGCGCCGCGAGTGCATGGCGCTCGGGCAAGGCCACGAGGAACGGCTCGCGGTACAGCTCGCGCGCCGTGAGCCCGCCCAGCTCGACCGGCAGGGCGAGAATGCCGACATCCAGCTCCCCGCCATGCAGCTTCTCCAGCATCGGCGCGGTCTGGTGCTCGTAGAGGCGCAGCTCCAGGCGCGGCAAGCTCTTCTTGATTGCCGGCAGCACGCGCGGCAGCAGGTACGGGGCGATGGTCGGCAGCAGCGCCAGCGAGAGCGTGCCGGCGAGCGGGTCGCGCTGGCTGCGCGCCAGGGTCACTACTTCATCGCTCGCCTCGAGGATGCGCCGGGCGCGCGCCACGATCTGCTCCCCGGCCGGGGTGAGGGAGACGTTGTTGGGCGCACGCTCGATGAGCTGCACCCCGAGCGACTGCTCGAGCTTCTTCAACTGCGCGGAAAGGGTCGGCTGGCTCACGAAGCAGTGCGCCGCGGCGCGGCCGAAGTGCCGCTGGTCCGCCACCGCCACCAGGTAGCGCAGGTCCTTGAGCTTCAGGTCCATGGAGTCCTATATATGGGATCTATCAAGATCATAAAATCAATCGATTGGAATGATAGCACCGTGGCACCCATCATGGCTCCCGTACCGCAGAGGCCCCCACAGTTCCAAGGAGTTACAGGCATGTCAGGCGTCGGTCAACGTTTTCCCCAGTTTGCGCTCACGGGCGTCGTCTCCAACGACGTGCACAACGCGTTCCAGTCCTTCAGCCACGAGAGCTTTCCCGGCAAGTGGCGGGTCGTGTTCTTCTGGCCCATGGACTTCACCTTCGTGTGCCCCACCGAGATCGCCGCCTTCGGCAAGCTCGAGAAGGAGTTCCGGGCACGCGATGCGCAGCTGCTCGGCGTGAGCATCGACAGCGAGTACGTGCATCTGGCGTGGCGGCGCGAGAAGGAGGAGCTCCGGGCCCTGCCTTTCCCGATGCTCGCGGACTTCAAGCGCGAGCTCTCGGGGGCCCTCGGTATCCTCGATCCGGAAGCGGGCGTGGCGCAGCGCGCGACGTTCATCATCGACCCGCAGGGCGTGATCCGCTTCGTGTACGTCACCGATCTCAACGTCGGCAGGAATCCCGAGGAAGTACTGCGGGTGCTCGATGCACTGCAGACCGATGAGCTGTGCCCCTGCAACTGGCAAAAGGGCGCAGACACCCTGAAGGCGGCCTGACATGATGACGCTCGAGAACATCCGCGACGCGCTGCCCGGCTACGCGCGCGATCTGCAGCTTAACCTCGCAACGGTGCTGACGCCTGCGGGCTCCCCGGGCCTGAGCGAGCGCCAGGTGTGGGCGGTGGCGCTCGCGGCCGCCGCCGCCTCACGCAACGCCGCCTTCACGCGCGACATGCAGGCGCTCGCCGCGCGGCACATGGATGCTGCGCACGTGAGCGCCGCGCACGCCGCCGCAGCGATCATGGCCATGAACAACGTGTACTACCGCTTCCTGCACCTCGTGGAGGATGCGGAGTACGCGAAACTGCCGGCCCGCCTGCGCATGAACGTCATCGGCAGTCCCGGCATCGCCAAGGCGGACTTCGAACTGCTGGCGCTGGCGGTGTCCGCCATCAATGGCTGCGGCAGCTGCATCGCATCCCACGAGCGGCAGCTGCGCCAGCATGGTCTGGAGCGCGAGGCCGTGCAGAGTGCCGTGCGCATCGCCGCGACCGTGCACGCGGTGGCGCGCGTGCTGGAGAGCGTCAGCGGAGAGCAGCTCGGGAGCGCGGCCGCTGCCTAGAGCTCACCCGATCGCGTACAACTGCCCGTCCCAGCTGCCGAAGTAGAGCGTGTTGCCGCCGGTATCTCAGGCGGCGCTTAGGACTATTCTCGCGAAGCAAT
>CATPBM010000091.1 GCA_955652625.1 uncultured Steroidobacteraceae bacterium | reverse complement strand
GCGAGGCGGAGCTGCTGGCGGATCCAAAGGAAAATGCCGAGCACGTGATGCTGGTGGACCTGGCGCGCAACGATCTCGGCCGTGTGGCCCAGGCGGGCAGCGTGCGCGTCGAGCCGTACCGCTGCATCGAGCGCTACAGCCACGTGATGCACATGGTGAGCGGCGTGCAGGGCGAGCTCGCCTCCGGGAGCGATGCGTTCGACCTGTTTGCCGCGGCCTTTCCGGCCGGCACGCTGGTGGGCGCGCCAAAGGTGCGCGCCATGCAGATCATCGACGAGCTCGAACCGGTGAGCCGCGGCCTGTACGGCGGCACGGTCGGCTACTTCGGTGCCGGCGGCGACATGGATCACGCCATCACCATCCGCACGCTCGTGTTCCGCGGCGATGAATACAGCTACCAGTCCGGCGCCGGCATCGTCGCCGACAGCGTGCCGCAGACCGAGCATGAAGAGGTGCTGGCGAAGAGCGCGGCCATGGTGCGCGCACTGGAGCTTGCGGGGGAGGGGTTGTGAAGCCGCGCCTGCTGCTGATCGACAACTACGACTCCTTCACCTACAACCTGGTGCAGGCGTTCCTGGTACTGGGAGCGCAAGTGAGCGTCTACCGCAACGATGCACTCACCCCGCAGCAGGCGCTCGCGCTCGCGCCCTCGCACCTGTGCATCTCCCCAGGTCCTGGCACGCCCTACGACGCGGGTGTGTCCATGGACATGATCCGCTGCTTCGCCGGGCGCATACCCGTGCTGGGCGTGTGTCTCGGACACCAGTCGATCGTGGAAGTGTTCGGCGGCAAGGTCGTGCGCGCCGAGCGGCTCATGCACGGCAAGACCTCGCTCGTGGATCACGACGAGCGCACCGTGTTCGCAGGTCTCCCGCGGCCGTGCGAAGTGGGACGCTATCATTCCCTGATTGCAGAGCCGGGGAGCCTGCCGGAACAGCTCGAAGTGAGCGCGCGCACCGCCGAAGGCGAGATCATGGCGGTGCGTCACCTCGCGCTCACGATCGAGGGCGTGCAGTTTCATCCCGAGAGCATCCTGACTCCGGATGGACCTGCGCTGATGCGCAACTTCCTGAAGTACTCGGCCGGCGAGCGCACGCCCGAGGCCGCGGGAGCCGGACGTGTCCACGCCGCGTGAGCTGCTGCAACAACTGCTGGAACGCCGCGACTTGTCGCAGTCGCAGGCCGAAGCGCTGCTGGCTCAGCTCGCCGATCCGCAGACGCCCGCGGCAATGGGAGGAGCGATTCTGGCCGCGCTCGCGACCAAGGGCGTGGTCGCGGACGAAGTGCGCGGCTTGGCGCAGGCCATGCGCCGCCTGGCACGCCGGCCTGCCATACCGGCGAGCCTGCGGGCCATCGATATCGTGGGCACCGGCGGGGATGCGTCCGGGAGCTTCAACATCTCCACCGGCACAGCGCTCCTGACCGCGGCTTGCGGGGTGCCGGTGGTGAAGCACGGCAACCGCTCGGTCTCGAGCCGCTGCGGCAGCGCCGACGTGCTCGAGGCGCTCGGGGTGGAGATTCCCGCCGACGGTGAGCGCGCCGCAGCCTGTCTCGAGGCAACCGGCTTCACGTTCCTGTTCGCGCCTCACTATCACCTGGCCACCAGGGCGATTGCGCCCATCCGCGCCGCGCTGGGCGTGCGCACTGTGTTCAACATCCTGGGTCCACTAGTCAATCCCGCGCAGCCACCGCTGCACCTTGTCGGCGCGTTCAGTCTGGAGGTGGCGCGGCTCATGGCCGAGACCTTCCAGGGGCTGCCCATCGAGCGCACGTTCGTGGTGCACGGAGCCGGGGGATGGGATGAGCCGACGCCCATCGGCCCGTTCACGGTGTTCGACGTACGCCCCGGGCACGTTGAGGTGGGAGTGCGCTCACCGGCCGACTACGGACTCGCCGCCTGCAGCGCGGCGGATCTCGCAGGCGGCGACGCCCCCTACAACGCCCGCGCGCTCAGGGCGGTGCTGGAGGGTGAGGATCGCGGCGCACACCGGGACTGCCTGCTGCTCGGCACCGCGCTCGCGCTCGAGGTGGCCGGCGAGGCGCGCGCTCCGCGCGAAGGCATGGCGCGCGCCGCGGCAGCCATCGACAGCGGCGCTGCCCGGCGCCTGCTCGAGGCGCTCAGGCACGCGCACGGCGGCCGCGCGCCCGATGCGGCCGCGCCCGGGGAGCGGCCGGCGTGAGCCTCGCCTTCCTGGATGACATGGCGGCCGGCAGCCGTGCGCGGGTGCGCGAGGCGCGGCGCAGCCGTTCTCACGCCGCGCTCGAGGAGGCGGCGCGGCAGACCCCGGCTGCGCCGGCGCTGCGCCTGGATGAGTCGGGGTTCGATCTCATCGCGGAGCTGAAGCTGCGCTCGCCTGCCGCCGGTCAGCTGCGTGCGGCGAGCGAGAACATCCCGCAGCGCGTAACCGCCTACGCACGCGCCGGCGCCGCGACGGTCTCGGTGCTCACGGAGCCGCGGCGCTTCGACGGCTCGCTTGCGCACCTCACCGAGTCCGCGCGTGCCCTCGCGCCGCTCAAGGTGCCGGCGATGCGCAAGGATTTTCTGGTCGACCCTTACCAGGTGCTGGAGGCACGCATCGCAGGCGCGGGCGGCGTGCTCGTCATCCTGCGCATGCTGCCGCGCGAAGACATCGACGCGCTGATCGCCTGCGCCCGCTCGCAGGGGCTGTTCGTACTGCTGGAGGCTTTTGACGCGAAGGACATCGAGCTCATGCACGAGCTCATCCCGGCGCACACCGGATCGACCCTGCTCGCCGGGGTCAATTGCCGCGATCTGGGTACGCTTGAGGTCGTGCCGCAGCGCCTCATCGAGCTCGCCCCGCTGCTGCCGGCGCGCGTGCCACGCGTCGCCGAAAGCGGCGTGGGCTCTGCCGAGGACGCACGCCGGGCCGCCGCGGCAGGTTACGGGCTGGCGCTCGTGGGCAGCGCGCTTATGCAGGCAGAGGACCCCGAGTCTCTCATCAGGGTGCTGTTGTCAGCGGGCCGAGCTGCGCGCAAGGCAACTTAGAAACCACGCCCTTCACCTTCCTCAGTTGGAGCACTCATGTCCAGGCAAGTCATCTCAACGGATCGTGCCCCGAAGCCCAGGCGGACTTCGCCGGCATGAACGAGGAATGGGCGCGATGGTTCCCCCGGGACCCACCCGCGCGCCAGGGCGCGCAGCTCCCCATTCGAAGGGGATGGCGCATCTCGATCGCCGCCGTTGCGGCGGCATGACGAGTCCGGCGCGATGTGGATCAAGATCTGCGGCATGACCACGCCCGAGGCGGTTGCCGCGGCACTG
>CATPBM010000090.1 GCA_955652625.1 uncultured Steroidobacteraceae bacterium | reverse complement strand
GCTATACGCTGGCCAACTTCCGCCTTGGCCTGAAAACCGATCGGTGGCAGGCGGCCGCCTACATCAACAACATCACCGACAAGAGCACGGCGCTGGCGCTCGACTACGAGCGCGGCCGCAGCGCGCGCGTCGGCTACCTGACCAACCAGCCGCGCACCATCGGGGTGTACGGCAGCTACAGCTTCTGACTCGAGGGCCGGCTTTCGCAAGGAGGCCGGCCTTTTTCTCGCGCCTACACCGCCGCAAAACTGCGCGCGTCCGCACTCCAGCCCGGGGCGGCGATGAGTGCGGCCGGCACTTCCTCGGGCGTATCGACGACCTGCCACATCATGAGATGGCGCGGGTCCATGAAGCGCTCCTCGACTGCGCGCGCGAGCACCTCCAGGAGCGGGGTGAAAAATCCGCGCGTGTTCACCAGCACGATGGGATTGAGATAGAGCCCCAGGCGTTTCAGCGTGATGGCCTCCAGCAGTTCCTCGAGCGTGCCGGAGCCGCCGGGCAGCGCAATCGCCGCCTGGCTCAACGTCAGCATCATGTGCTTGCGCGTGCGCAGATCCTCGACCAGCTGCAGATCGCTCAGCCCCTTGTACCCCCATTCCAGATCGGCCATGAATCGCGGCAGGATGCCGATCACGCGTCCGCCCGCGCTCAGCGCGCCATCTGCGAGCGCGCCCATGGACCCCACCGCACCGCCGCCGTAGACGATGCCAATTCCCTGCCCCGCGAGCACCTCGCCGAGCCGCCGCGCGGCAGCCCGGTAGTCCGGATGGGCAATGCGGCTTGAGGCGCAGTAGACGCAAACGGCGCGCTCAACGGGGTGCTCGGCGCTTGGGCTCATGGGGCGGTGCGCCTCGCGCCGCGTGCGGCTCAGTGCTCGGTGGGGGGGCGATGCGCAGCGTTCGGCGATGCCGCGAGCTCGCTCGCCTGGTTCACCCAACCGTCGCGCTCGATGCGGCCCCTGAAGGTGCTGAGCTTGCTGTCGACGTATTTCACATCCTCCGGCGACCACTCGGCGATCTGCCAGAAATAGAACACGCCCACCTTGTGCAGCGTGCGCTCGAGCACTTTGCCGACACCCTTGAGCTGCCTGAGGTCATCAGGCTTGCCGTCTGCGGCGTGCGTCAGGAGATTGCGGCTGCCTTCGCGAACCGCGACTTTGGGCGCGGGCGGATTCTCGAGGCGCGTCTGCAGCGTGCCGAGCCGCTCGAGCACGGGACTCAGATCCAGCGTCTGCGACGGGGGTACCTGGATCCCCCGCACCGCGCTCTCGAGCTCATCGAGGCGGGTCTGCACCGGGAACAACGCATGCTCGATGGCCGTGAGGCGCTCGTTTATCGGCGTGAGATCAGGCGCATCGGGCGCGCCGGGTATGACGATGGCGCGCACCGTGGTGTCGATGGCGGCGAGGCGCTCCAGCACCGCCCGCAGGTCGATGGGTTCAGGGTGCGGGGTGTCGCGTACCGCGGCGTCGAGCGCCGCCACCTGGCCGGACAGCGGCTCCAGATCAACCGCCGGACGCGCGGCGAGGCGCTCCTCAAAGCCGCGGCGCCACGCTGCCCACTCCTCGCGCGAGCGCGCGTACTCGAGAGTGATGTCCTCGTAATGGCGGCGGAACCACCAGTACGCGAACAGCGCGCCGCAGACCGCGGCCAGCCCGAGCAGGAGCAGGATCTTTGCCAATAAAAAGCCCATGTGGTCTCTCCCTTGAGGACGCGTCACCCGGCAGGAATGGCGTGAAACTCGATGCGCCGATTGCGGGCGCGGCCGGCCTCGGTGCTGTTGTCGCCGAGCGCTCGCCTCGCCCCGAACCCTTGTGCCTTCAAGCGCTCGGCCGCAATGCCGCGGGCGATAAGCGCATCGCGCACCGCGGCCGCCCGCGCTTCGCTCAGAGCGCGGTTAAACGAGCCGCGCCCGATGGTATCGGTGTGGCCTTCCACGCGAATGGTGCCCGGGCAGGAGCCGAGCTCGCTCGCGAGGCGGTCCAGGAGTGGGCCGCTGCGCGAGTCGATGGCCGCGCTGCCCGTGGCGAACTCTATCTGCTCCCCGGCGAGCAGCCCCGCGAGCGAGCGCTCGCAGGCCTGCGCCGGCGCGGGGGCCGCACCAGCCAGGGGGGCGGGCGGCGTAAAGCGGCCGATCACCTTCACCGCGCACGTGCGGCGTCCGATCCAGCTGGGACAGGTGGCGCCCCGCGCGAGCGCGCTGGCGCGCGCGCCCTCCCCGGCGCCGGGTTCTTCGCCCGAGAGCGTCACGTTCTGACCGGAAACGCCAAGGCGGACCCAGCCGAAACCCGAGGCATTCAGCTGATCGCGGATCTCGCGCTGCACGCTCGCCTCGATCGCGCCGCGTGCAAAGGGGCCGGCGGCGAATAGCCCTACCAACACCAGCCCAAGCAGCGGCAGCAGGCCGCGCCACATAAAGGGCCAGGCGGGCGGATCGCGCCACACGAGCAGGTGCCGATGCAGGACAGCCACGGATTGCATGTCGACCTCCGCAAAGAGCCGTGCGCGCGCGTCACTTTATACACTCCGCCGGAAATCGGGCCAAGCGCGCGCGCTGCAGCCTCGTCGGCGCGTGGTGTAATGTTCGCCCCCTGGCGGCTCAGGTGAGGGGAATTTATGTGTGACGCGCTCAGCATCTTCAGCAGGCGCGATTTCGTGCAGGGGTCGGTCTCCGCGGTCGCGCTCAGCGCTTTGCCGGCTGCCGTGCACGCCGCGACACAGGCAGGCCAGGCAGACAAGGCCGCCGTGCTGGCACAGATTCCGAAGATGCACGACGCCAACATCAAGCGCCTGCAGCAGTGGATCGCACTCCCCTCGATCGCGGCGGAAAACAGGAACTATCCGCAGGGACCGGAGTACATGGCGCAACTTGCGCGCGATGCGGGCTTCACCGGGGTGAAGCTCATGCCGACTTCCGGCAAGCCCGGTGTATTCGGGCGCATCGAGGCCGGCGCGCGCACCACGGTCGGCATCTACTTCATGTACGACGTCAAGCAGTTCGTGCCCGAGGAATGGAGCTCTCCGCCGCTGGAGGGCCGGCTGGTGCAGAAGGAGGGACTCGGGACGGTGTGCATGGGACGCGGGGCCGTCAACCAGAAGGGTCCGGAGAACTCCTTCCTGAGCGCGCTCATGGCCTTCAAGGCGGCCGGCAAGAAGCTGCCGGTGAACCTGGTGCTGGTGTGCGAAGGGGAGGAGGAGATCGGCTCGCCTCACTTTGGCGAGGTCGTCGTGAACCCCGAGGTGTTGGCCGAGCTGCGCAAGTGCAACGGCGTATTCATGCCGGAGGCCGGTCAGGACCGCGACGGTGGGGTGCAGGTCAGCCTGGGGGCGAAGGGCGTCGTGGAGCTCGAACTGGTTTCAACCGGCGAGAAATGGGGGCGTGGCCCGGCGCACGACGTT
>CATPBM010000089.1 GCA_955652625.1 uncultured Steroidobacteraceae bacterium | reverse complement strand
GTGGAGAACCTGTTCACGGACGTCATTTTCATCAATCACGGCCGCGTGGCGCTTGCCGCCACGGTCGAGGAGCTGAGCAGCCGTTACAAACAGCTGACGACGAGCGCGGAAGCCGCGCCGCGCGCGCGCGCGCTGCACCCGTTTTACGAACGCGAGCTGTTCGGACGCGTAGCGATGCTCTTCGAAGGCCGCTCGGCCGCCGAGCTGGGGCAGCTGGGCGAGCTGCGCACGCCCTCCATCGCGGATCTGTTCGTCGCCAAGATGCAGGGGAGCGCCAGCACATGAACAGCACTTTCGCAGAAGCCGCCGGCGATGCCCCGCGCCAAGCCGCGCCGTCCGCGCGCATCCGGACGGGCCAGACACTTCTCATGCTGGTGCGCCGCGAGCTCTGGGAGCACCGGGCCCTGTGGATCGCGCCGCTGGCCGTCGCGGCGCTGATGATTCTCGGCGCCCTGATCGCCGGCCTGAAAATCCACCTGACGCACTCTGACATGTCCGCTACCGACGCACCCGACAGCATGGTGATGTTTGCCGTCATGCAAAGCGCGGTGTCGACGCCACTTTCCCTGGTGATGCTGATTGTTGTCAGTTTCTACCTGCTGGACTGCCTGTACGCCGAGCGCAAGGACCGCAGCATTCTCTTCTGGAAATCCTTGCCGGTGTCGGACGATCTGACCGTCGTCTCGAAGCTCCTGGTCGCGCTCGTGGTCGTGCCGCTTCTCGTGTTCGCGCTTGGGTTACTGCTGTCTCTGGCGTTCGTCGGTATCTGGGAGGTGAACGCCGCCTTCGGACGCGTGCCCGCGATCCCGGGCTGGGACACCCTGGAGTGGCTCAGGGCTGAGAGCGCGCTGCTGGTGTGCCTCATTCTCGGCGTGCTGTGGTATGCGCCAATTGCCGCCTACCTGCTCCTGGTGTCGGCCTGGGCGCGGCGCAGCCCGTTTTTATGGTCGGCTCTGCCGCCGGTGGTGGCGCCGATCCTGGAGTACGTCGCCTTCGGGACGCACTTCCTGCGCGATTTCCTGCGCTACCGCATGTTCGGGATCTGGCAGACACTCTTCTCGCACGTGCACATTGGCCGGGGTCGCGCGGCCGCGCTCAGCTCGGGGCTCAGTCAACTCGACGTCCGCGGCGCCTTTACGAACATCGACCTGTGGCTGGGGCTTCTCGTCACCGCGGTGCTGGTGTTCGCGACGATTCGCATCCGCCGCTACCGCGACGACAGCTGAAATCAAGACTCCGGCGATAGATCGCGCTTATCATCCCGATCCGCACGGGCGATTGGCGCGCCGGTGCCTGCGGATGTTCAAATGCGCGCACGCACAAAGGAGGCTCACATGTTTGACACCCGGAACGATCTGCCCCCCGCCACCCGCACCAAGGTAATCGAGCTGCTGAACGCGCGTCTTGCGGACGCCATCGACCTCGGGGCCCAGAGCAAACACGCTCACTGGAACGTCAAAGGCCCGAGCTTCATCGCCCTGCACGAGCTGTTCGACAAGGTGGCCGAGAGCATCGAAGAGCATGTCGACACGCTCGCCGAACGCGTCACCGCGCTCGGGGGCACGGCACGCGGCACTCTTGCTGCCGCGGCGCGCAGTACCAGCCTCAAGCCCTACCCGGAGGATATTTCGGAGGGGCTGGCGCATGTGGATGCCTTGTCGGCGGGGCTCGCTGAGTTTGGCGCGAAGATCCGGGCCGCGATCGACGCCGCCGACAAGCTCGGCGATGCCGACACCGCGGATCTGTTCACCGGCGTCTCGCGTGAGAACGACAAAAACCTCTGGTTCCTCGAGGCGCACCTGCACGCTAAGCGCTGATCCTTACCCCCCGCCCGCATGGCCGTCGAGGTTCGGCGCTCCGCGCAAGGACTTACGCTCGAGCTGACCGGCGAGTGGGGTGCGCAGCAGCTCACGGCGCTCGAGGCGCAGCTGGCAGCTGTTGATGTGGGCGCGGCGCAGCAAGTGCAGATTGCCACCTCGGGAGTGACCAGGCTCGAGCTGTCGGGCGCCTGGGTGCTGCGTGAGTTCGTGCGCCGCGCGCGCGCCGCGGGCGCCGTGGTGTCATTCAACGACGGGCCGCCTGACCAGCTGGGTCTGCTGGACGAGACACTGAAGGAGGCGGAGGAGTCCACAGCCGCGCCGCCGGCGGCTGCGGCCGCGGGTCCCGAAGCCACCGGCACGCTGGCCAGCCTCGGCCGCCGAGCGGTCAATGCCGCCCGCGACCTCATCGAGGGGCTCGCTTTCCTCGGCCGCGTGAGCCTGACGTTCCTCGCGAGCCTCACGCAGCTGAAGCGCCTGCGTCCCATCTCGGTGGCCCGGCATGTGTACGACACCGGCATGACCGCCATGCCCATCGTGGCGCTCATTGCCTTCCTCATCAGCGTCATCATCGCCTACATGAGCGCGCAGCAGCTGCGTGGGCTCGGCGCCGACATCTACGTGGTGGATCTGGTCGCCATCGGGGTGCTGCGCGAGCTGGGCGTGCTGCTGACCTCGATCATCGTCGCCGGCCGCTCGGGCAGCTCGTTTGCCGCCGAGCTCGGCTCCATGCAGCTCAATGAGGAGGTCGACGCGCTGATCGCGACCGGCGTCGACCCCTTCGAGGTGCTGGTGTTGCCGCGTGTGCTGGGACTGGTCATCGCCCTGCCGCTGCTCACCATCGTCGCCGATCTCATCGGGCTCACCGGCGGGGCGCTGCTGTGCCGCTACCTGCTCGACATGCCGCTCACCCAGTATGTCAACCGCGTCACCGAGGCCATCTCGCCCAGCACCTTCTGGGTTGGCCTGTTCAAGGCGCCGGTGTTCGCCATGCTCATCGCACTCGCCGGCTGCTACCGCGGCATGCAGGTGCGCGGCTCGGCGCGCGAGCTCGGCCGCCTGGTCACGGTCGCCGTGGTGCAGGCGATTTTCCTGGTGATCCTCGCGGATGCGCTGTTCGCCGTGCTGTTCATGAAGATGAACATCTGATGTATCCGGCGCTGGAAGTGCACGGGCTCGTGAACCGCTTCGGGAGTCAGCTGGTACATGACGGCCTGGACATGGAGGTTCGCGAGGGCGAGGTGTTCGGCATCGTGGGCGGCTCGGGCTCGGGCAAGTCGGTGCTGCTGCGGAGCATTCTCGGGCTGCAGCGGCCCCAGGCCGGCACGGTGCGCATCGCCGGCGCCGACATCACGCACATGAGCGCGGCGCAGCTGCGCCCCGTCAAGGCGCGCTACGGCGTCGCCTTCCAGCAGGGCGCGCTGTACTCGGGGCTGACCGTGCTGCAGAACGTGCAACTGCCGATGATCGAGTACCTCGAGCTTCCCGCCACCGCGCTCGATGAGCTGGCACTGCTCAAGATCCGCCTGGTGGGGTTGTCCGCCGAGGCGGTGCACAAGTTCCCGGCCGAACTCTCCGGCGGCATGGTGAAACGCGCCGCGCTCGCCCGCGCCCTGGCGCTCGATCCTGGGCTGTTGTTTCTTGACGAGCCGACCTCGGGACTCGACCCGGTGAGCGCCGCGGCATTCGATGAGCTGGTGTTGTACCTGCACGGGCACCTGAAGCTCACCATCATCATGATCACGCATGATCTGGACAGCATCTTCCGTACCTGCAATCGTGTCGGGGTAATCGTGGACGGCCGCATGGAATCGGACACCCTGGAGCGCATCGTCGAACATCCGCACCCGTGGATTCAGGCGTACTTCCATGGCGCGCGCGCGCGCGCCCGGCTCGGAGCCGTGCATGGAGCGTGAGGCCAACTACGCCGCGGGCGGCGCCTTCGTGC
>CATPBM010000088.1 GCA_955652625.1 uncultured Steroidobacteraceae bacterium | reverse complement strand
TTCTTGTGCAGCAGCTCGCTGTACTTGAGCTTGCCGTCCTGCAGGCGGTAGGCATTGTAGGGGACGTAGATTTCCTTCTTGCCGACCAGCTTCCAGTCGTAACGCTGCGGGCTGCCGTTGTACAGGTCGAACTGGTCGGAGGTACGCAGGTTGTCGGAGTTCGTGCCCGGGTTGTCGAAGGCGACGTTCGGGGCACGCCGCACGCGGCGCTGGCCGGGGTTGTAGACCCAGGCACGGCGCGCTTCCTTGGCCTGGTCGAGAGTCTCCTGCACCAGCAGCACTTCCCCCGCCAGCCGCGCCGGCGCGGTCGTCTCCTGCGTGAAGAACAGCAGGATGTTGTTGAGTCCGGTCTCGGTCATGCCCGGCTCGTAGTACTGGAAGTAGAACTCCTCTCTGAAGTTAACCAGGGTGTAGCCGCCGCCGGCGGTCATCGGTGCCTGCCCGACCTCGAGCCCCGCGGCGAGGCCGCGATAGCGCGTGACGTGATTCCAGAACACCTCGACTCCGGCCTTCGGAATCGGGAATGGCGTGCCGCTGATCGCGCCGGTGAAACCGTTACCGTCCGGTACAAGCTGCGCCGTAGTCGCGTTGCGCCTGGTGGCCTCGTAGACGTGCTCAGGCGATGCGCCGCTACGATGCGTCGGGTAGACGATCATCTTGTAGTCGGGGTAGGCCTTGAACAGCGCCTTGTGGCCCTCGGTGAGCTTCGCGGCATACTGCGCCATGTTGGCCGCCGTAATCGTGAACAGCGGCTTGTCGTTCGCGTACGGATCGGGGTAGTGATCCGGGGAATGGTAGTTGGGAAAGCCGGCATCAGCGGCTGACTTCAGGCCTCCGGTCCACGCCGGGATGCTGCCATCGGCGTTAGCGGCTTTCTCAGCGCCGAGCGGTGTCAGGTCCGCTCCAAGGCGCGCGGCTTCCTGCGGGCTCACCGCCCCCCATGCCAGCTGCGCGAACAGCACTGCTGCTGCGGACAACCGGATCAGCGTCTTCATTGCAGCTCCTCCGCTTCAGAACGAGTATTTGATGCTGGCCGCAACGAAATTGCGATCCTTGAGCAGGTTGTACCCGCCGGCACCACCGTACTGCGTGTAGGACACGTCGAAGTCCCACTTGGAGCGCAGGCTCGCACCGAGACCAGCGGTGATCGCATGCCGTCGTTCGATGAAGTTGCCGCCGGGACCGGGCGATATGCCGTTCACATCATGCACCCAGGTAGCGTGCGGCAGCAGGTTCAGCGCGCCGATCACGTTGTTGTACTCAAGACGGCCGGCGACCACGTACCCCCACGAGAACTTCGTCGGAAACTCTGAAAGAGGCGTGGTCAGGCCGGGAAACTCCGGATATCCGCCGAGTGCCGGATCCCCGCTGAGCGCCGCCCCGGGCGCGTCGTACTCCAGACCGCGGCCCACCGGGCCGCCGCTGGTCAGACTCTCGATCCCGGGCACGTAGTCGGCCCCGGCCTCGAACACCAGCACCGCCTGGGAGGCCTTCAGCACGTTGGCGAACACCTGCGTGGCGGTGAAGTCGCCGTGCCAGGTGTTCTTGAGCTCATAGCCGCGGATGCTCTGCCCGAGCCCATAGAGGCCGAACTGGTTGCACCCGGTGATGGGCGTCGGCGAGGTCGGCACGCAGGTTCCGGGCGGCGTCACCGGCGCGCCGAGCAGTCTCGTGATCCCGGACTCGAACGGCGCGAGCGTCGCGTACAGCAGCTCCACGGAACCGAGCTGCAGCGGCACGTTGTGGCGGAACGTGACCTCGCCTTGCAGCGCGGTGCCGGTCTTCTGGATCTGCGTGTTGAAGGACACGCCGAGCATCTTGATGTCCTGGGGGAACGACTCGTAAAGACCGGCCGTCTTGCCGTACTCGTAGGTCGCGATGTTGCTGGCCTGGCTGTTGACATTGCCCCCGGCAACCAGCGTGTTGGCTCCGATGGTGGCGTACTGCGTTGCAGCCGCGGCGCTGAGGTTTCCCCCCTGGGCGGCCGCGGCCGCCTGGCCAGCGGCAGCCCCGGTCGCGACGGCGGCCGCCAGCGGCAGGCCCGAGGCCAGCGCCCTGGCGGCTCCGCCCACGGCGTTGACCGCGCCAAAGGCGTTGCCGAAGCCGGCCTGGGTACCGGTCAGCGCCGACACCACGGGCAGGCGGCTGGTGTAGTTGAGGAAGTAGAAGCCGAGCTGCGTGCCCTGGCTGAAGTTCGGCAGGTAGAACTTCACGTTGACGCCGTACTGCCCGGACTGGGACGGTTTGTGATCGGGCAGGCGCGGCACCGCCTGGAAGTCGCTGATCAGCGCTCCACCGAGGGGCCGGAAATCAACGCCCTGGGCGGAAATCGCGCCGAACCCGAGGAACACGCGCTTGCCGCCGGGCCCGGCAAAGTCATTGGTGCTGAAGTAAGCGCCGTCGGGCTCGAGGATGTCCTCGTGCCAGTCGAACAGGTACAGCAGCTGCGTGCTGAGGTTCTTCGAGAGCTGCATGCTGAACACCGCCATCTCATCGGGCAGCAGGGCCTGCTTGAGCTCCGCCCCGGGCACCTGCAGCGCAGTCACGTCGAAATGGTTGACCTCGTTGAGGCCGCCGGGGATGAAGGTGCTCTCACCCCAGTCCACGACCTGTCTGCCGAGTCGGATCTCGGAGGGCCTGGTGCCGAGGTTGAAGCGCCAGTACCCAAAGGCATCCAGCAGGCGCGTGTAGCTGCCGATCACGCCCTTGGCCTCATGGGTGAGCGCAATGTGATCGGTCGTGTCGTCCATCACCTTGAAGTCGTAAAGGCCTGAGCCCCGCACGAAGATGCCAGCCTTGTCGCGGTAATTGAGCGCGAGCTCCGTGGTGCCCGCGAGAGCCTCACTGAAGGCGGCCTTTTGCCGGTAGTTCAGGTCGCCATCATCGATGTTGGGGGAATACCCGCACCCGCCGTTGGCGATCGCGACCAGCCGACAATCAAGCCCTGAGACGCGCCAGCCCTGGCCGTAGCCGATGGTGGTGTCCCAGCTGCCGCTC
>CATPBM010000087.1 GCA_955652625.1 uncultured Steroidobacteraceae bacterium | reverse complement strand
ATAACCCTCCAAGAGGCACGACACACCGCCGCCACGTGGCTCGACGCCGCCGGTGTGCCCACCGAATACAGCGGCCGCGGCAACGACTACTACAAGGCGCCCGTGACCGAGACGTTCCGCCTCGCCGGGGGCCGGGCGATCTGGCAGAGCCGTTCGGAGAAAGGTGACACGCGCGTCACGGGCGAGGCCTTCTACGTGCCGGTCAATGCCCCGCCCGAGATCCTCGGCGTGCTGGCCCGCGCGCTGCTCAAAGCGCCGGGGCATCACCTGGCGCTGCTGCCGGCGGGCGAGGCGACCCTCGAGCCGGTCGGGCCGCTCGCGCAGGGCAGCGCAGCGGACTCCACGATCACGCTCTACGAGATCGGCGGCCTCGACTTCTCGCCGACCCCGATCTGGCTCGATCGCGACGGGCGCACCGCGGCGTTCACCCCGGGCTGGTTCGCGGTGCTGCCGGCGGCCTCGCGCGAGATGTTGCCGAAGCTGATGGCGGCGCAGCAGCAGGCGAGCGATGTCTGGTCCGCTCGCCTCGCCCGCGAGCAGACGAGCATTGCGTCCACGGACGTCCTGATCCGCAACGCACGCCTGTTCGACCCGCGCGACCTCAGCGTCACGCCGGGCATGAGCGTGCTGGTGCGCGGGGAGCGCATCGTGCGGGTCGCCGCGGATGCAGACCTGCCCGCGCCGGACGCGCAGGTGATCGAGGCCCGCGGCCGCTTCCTCATGCCGGGGCTGTGGGACAACCACCAGCACTTCGGCGACAACCTCGGCGTGCTCGACATCCTCAACGGCGTCACCAGCTCGCGCGACATGGGCAACGACACCGATGATTTCCTCAAGCGCGTGGCGCGCTTCGACGCTGGCACCGAGCTCGGGCCGCGCGTGTGGAAGTCTGGCCTCATCGATGGCACCGGACAGTTCGCCGGGCCGACCAAGATGCGCATCGATACCCCCGAGCAGGCGATCCGGGATGTCGACTGGTATGCCGACCACGGCTACGGTCAGATCAAGATCTACTCCTCCATCCCGCCGGCCATCGTCCCGGTGATCGCCGCCGAGGCGCACGCGCGCGGGCTGCGTGTCAGCGGCCATGTGCCGGCGTTCATGAATGCGCAGCAGTTCGTCGCCGACGGCGCCGACGAGATCCAGCATCTCAACTTCATCGTGCTCGACTTCCTTTTCGATCAGGTGAAGGAGACGCGCAACATGAACCGCTTCACGGCGGTCGCGGAGCACGCGCGCGATCTCGGTCCCGACAAGCCGCAGGTGCGGGAATTCATCGGGTACCTCGCGCAGCACCACACGGTGCTCGATCCGACCATGAACGTCTTCGAGGCGCTGTTCTGCGGCAATCCCGCCGCGGTGACGCCGGGACTCGAGCAGATCGCACCGCGCCTGCCCGCGCAGGTGCGCCGCGGGCTGCTGTCGGGCGCGCTGCCGGTGCCCAAGGGCGAGGAGGCCGCTTACCGCGAGGCCTTCCCCGCCATGCTGCGCCTGCTCAAGGCGCTGCATGATGCCGGGGTCACCATCATTCCGGGCACCGACTCCATGGCCGGCTACGGCCTGCACCACGAGCTCGAGCTGTACGTGCGTGCCGGCATCCCCGCCCCGGAAGTGCTGCGCATGGCCACCCTGACCTCGGCGCAGGTGATCGGGGCCAACGGCGAGCGCGGCGTGATTGCCGCCGGCAAGCTCGCGGACCTGATCCTCGTGGACGGGGATCCGAGCGCGCACATTGCAGACATCGGCAAGGTGGACGTGGTGATGAAGGGCGGGAAGCTCTACGATGCCGCGCATATCGAGCAGGCGCTCGGCATCGCGCCGCGCGACACAACATAAGCTCGCCAGCATCCGTTCCAGAGGCTCTATGAAATATCTGCACACCATGGTCCGGGTAACCGACATCGACGCGTCGCTGAGGTTCTACCGCGACGCGCTCGGCCTGACGGAGCTGTCGCGCAAGGACTACCCGCAGGGACGCTACACGCTGGTGTTCCTCGCAGCTGCGGGCGATGAGGACGCGCAGGTGGAGCTCACCCACAACTGGGACCCCCAGGAGTACGGCGGCGGCCGCAACTTCGGGCACCTGGCGTACGCGGTGGAGGACATCTACGCCACTTGTCAGCGTCTGGCTGACCACGGCGTGACGATCCTGCGCCCGCCGCGCGACGGGCACATGGCCTTCGTGCGCTCCCCCGACAACATATCCATCGAGCTGCTGCAGAAGGGCGCCTCCTTCGCACCCGAGGAGCCCTGGAAGTCGATGCCCAACACCGGCAGCTGGTAGGCGCACACGCTGCGCAAATGAAAACGCTCCCGAGCCTGATCATCGCGGCGGTGTTCGCGACGCTGACGTTCGCCGTATGGGCGTACCTCAATCGCCCGACGAAGGAGCCGCCGTGGCCCGCGCGCATCCAGGGGTTCGCGTTCTCCCCGTTCCGCGCCAACGAGGACCCGACCCATTTCCAGATGCCCACCGATGCGGAAATCGACACCGACCTCGCGCTGCTGGAGGGCAAGGTCAACGCGGTGCGCACCTACAGCGTGGGCGGCTCGCTCGGTGACGTGCCGGAGCTCGCCGAGAAGCACGAGCTGAACGTCGCGCTCGGCGCCTGGCTCGATACGCACCGCGACAAGAACGAGGAGCAGCTGAAGAGCGTGATCGACCTGGCGAACGCGCACCAGAACGTGGTGCGCGTGATCGTCGGCAACGAGGTGATCTACCGCGGCGACCTGCCGATCCAGGAGCTGGAGAAATATCTGGATCGCGCCCGCGCGGCGATCGAGCAGCCGGTGGGCACGGCGGAGACCTGGAGCGGCTGGCTCACGCACCCGGAACTCGCGCAGCACGTGGATTTCATCGGCGTGCACCTGCTGCCGTACTGGGAGGGCGTGCCGGTGGATGACGCGGTCGATTATTCGCTCAGCCAGTACCGGCGCCTGCAGCGGACTTTCCCGCACAAGCCGATCGTGATCGCGGAGATCGGCTGGCCGAGCCGCGGGCGCACGCACGAGTCCGCGGTTGCCTCGGAGTCCAACGAGGCGCTGTTCCTGCGCCGCTTCCTGGCGCGCGCGCACAAGGAGCAGCTCACCTACTACGTGATGGAGGCCTTCGATCAGCCGTGGAAGGCGTACCAGGAGGGCGCGGTCGGCTCCTACTGGGGCGTGTACGACGTGAACCGCAAGCCGAAGTTCGCCTTCACAGCGCCGATCGTGCGCGTGCCCGAGTGGCACATTCTCGCGGCCATTTCGGTGGCCGTGGCGCTGGTGGTGCTTGGATTGCTTTACCTGAACAGCGCGGCGCTGCGCAACCAGGGACGCAGCTTCCTCGCCATCGTGGTGTACGCTGCGACCACCATCGCCGTGTGGGTGATCTACGACTTCACGCAGCAGTACATGACCGTGTCGAGCGTCATCGCCGGGGTGCTGCTGCTGCTCGGGATGCTGGGCGTGATGCTGGTGCTGCTCGCCGAGGCGCACGAGTGGGCCGAGGCGCACTGGGTCACGTACCGGCGGCGGCTCGGGGCGCCAGTGCTCAGCAGCGGCCCGCGGCCGCCGAAGGTCTCGATCCACGTGCCGGCCTACAACGAGCCCCCGGCGATGCTGCTTGAGACCCTCTCTGCGCTCGCACGCCTGGACTACCCGGACTTCGAAGTGCTGGTCATCGACAACAACACCCGCGACGAGGAGGTCTGGCGGCCGGTGCAGGCACACTGCGCCACCCTCGGTGCGCGCTTCCGGTTCTTTCACGTCGCGCCGCTGGCGGGCTTCAAGGCCGGCGCGCTCAACTACGCGCTCGAGCGCACGGCGCCGGATGCCGAGATCGTCGCCGTCATCGACAGTGACTACCTCGTGGAGGCGGGCTGGCTGCGTGAGCTCACGCCGCAGTTCGCCGACCAGCGCCTCGCCATCGTGCAGGCGCCGCAGGACTATCGCGACGCGGACCAGAGCGCCTTCAAGGCCATGTGCTACGCGGAGTACCGCGGCTTTTTCCACATCGGCATGATCACGCGCAACGAGCGCAACGCCATCATCCAGCACGGCACCATGACCATGGTGCGCCGCCGGCAGCTCGAGCAATGTCGCTGGGCCGAATGGTGCATCACCGAGGATGCCGAGCTCGGCCTGCGCATTTTCGAGCTCGGCTTCGACGCCAGCTACACGCCGGCGAGCTACGGGCGCGGCCTCATGCCCGACACCTTCATCGACTTCAAGAAGCAGCGCTTCCGCTGGGCATACGGCGCGATGCAGATCATCAAGGCGCACGCGCGCGCGCTGTTCATGGAAGGCGGACCGCTGTCCGCCGGGCAGCGCTATCACTTCGTCGCCGGCTGGCTGCCGTGGGTCGCCGACGGCGTCAATCTGCTGTTCAACCTCGCCGCTCTCGGCTGGTCGGCCGCGATGGTGTGGGCGCCGCGGCAGATCGATGCGCCGCTGGTGATGTACTCGGTGCTGCCGCTGTCGCTGTTCACCTTCAAGCTCGCCAAGCTCGTGCACTTGTACCGCGTGCGGGTCGGCGCGAACCTGCGCCAGACGGTGGCGGCGGCAATCGCCGGGCTCGCGCTCACCCACACCATCGGCACGGCGACGGTGAAGGGACTGGTCACCAGGAGCGAGCCTTTCTTCCGCACCCCCAAGCGCGGCCGCACCGCGGGAGTGCTGCACGCGCTCGCGGCGGCGCGCGAGGAGACGCTGATGATGATCGGCCTGTTGCTGTCGGCCTGGGCGGTGGTCTACACCGGTGTCCCTGAAAAAGCCGGACCGGATCGCCTCGCGTGGATCATCGTGCTCCTGGTGCAGTCAGTGCCGTACGCGTCCTCGCTCGTGGTGTCGCTCATTAGCGCGTTCCGCCTGCCGGCGCGGCTGCTTGGCACGAGCTATCGCACCGTGGCGGCGGCCGCGCACCGCGCGGAGGCGGACCTGAGCGGGTGATGCGCCAGGAGAGGCTTCGCGCGATCGCCATCATGATCGCGGCGGTCGCCGTATTCTCCGGCATGGATGGATTCCTGAAGGTCCTGTCCGAGCACTATCCGCCCATGCAGGTCGCGGCACTTCGCGGGGCGACCTCGCTCCCGTTCACGCTGCTGCCGGTGTTGCTCGCCGGGCGGCTGCGCGACTTGAGGCCCCGGCGCTGGCCAATGCACCTGCTGCGCGGCGCGCTCAGCGTGGTGGTGCTGGGCGGCTTCATCTATGCGGTGCGCGTCCTGTCCCTCGCCAACGCCTACGCCGTGTTCCTGTCCGCGCCGCTCCTCGTGGCGGCGCTGTCCGTGCCGCTGCTCAAGGAGCGCATCAGCTGGCGCAACTGGCTCGCCATCCTGGTCGGCCTTGCCGGGGTGCTGACCATGCTGCGCCCCACGAGCGCGGGGCTGGCAAGCCTCGGGGTGCTCGCGGCGCTGGTAGGCGCCACCGCCTATGCCGTGAGCGGCATCGCGGTACGGGTGCTGACGCGCACCGACACCACCGTGAGCGTGGTTTTCTGGACCATCAGCCTGATGACGCTGTTCACGACCGCCATCGCCGCGCCCCGATGGGTGCCGATCCAGCCTGCGCACTGGACATGGCTGCTCGCCTTGGGGGTGCTGGCCGCGATCGGCCAGTACCTGCTCACGGAGGCCTTCCGCTCGGCACCCCCGTCGGTCGTGGCCCCCTTCGAATACACCGCGCTCCTGTGGGGCATCGGCATCGACCGGGTGGTGTGGCACGTGCTGCCATCGGCGCGGGTGTGCCTGGGGGGCGGCATCGTAATCGCGAGCGGGCTGTACCTGATCTGGCGCGAGCGGACGCACGCCGCACACGAGCCGGCGCGACAGTCATGGAAGTACACGACGGAGCTTGGCAGAATGTCGCGCCGATCGCCGGCAGTGGACGATGTCGCTCGCCAACAAGAGGAAGACGCACCATGAGCAACGCAGATGTCCTGGGACGATTTGTCTGGCACGAGTTGTTGACGACCGATACGGCCGCCGCCGCCGTGTTCTACCAGAAGGTGCTCCCGTGGCGCACGCAGCCTTCGAATATGCCCGGCTACACCATCTGGATGGCCGGGCAGGCCCAGATCGGCGGCCTCATGGCGTTGCCCCCTGAAGCAGGGGGTACCCCGCCTCACTGGCTGGTTTACGTGGGCACGCCCAATGTCGACAGCACCTGCGCCCAGGCCCAGGGACTGGGTGCGCGCGTGGTCAAGAGTCCGACGGACATTCCGAACGTCGGGCGCTTCGCGGTGCTCGCCGACCCGCAGGGGGCGACGTTCGCGCTGTTCACTCCGGGGGGCGGCCCGCCGCCGGCGACACCGGCGCAGGGCGGATTCACATGGCACGAGCTCGCGACCACCGACGTCGCCGGCGCGCTGCGCTTTTACGGCACGCTGTTCGGCTGGACCAAGGGTCAGGGGCACGACATGGGCGCCTCGGGCGTCTACCAGCTCTTCGAGCACGCCCGCATCCCGGTAGGCGGGATGTGCAACGTGCAGGGCCCCTCCACACCGGCGAACTGGCTGAGCTACGTGCACGTGGCTGATGCGGACAAGGCGGTCGCCGCGGCCAAGGCCGCGGGCGGGCGTTTGCTGCACGGGCCGATGCAGGTTCCGGGCGGCAGCTGGATCGCGCTCATGATGGATCCGCAGGGCGGCGCGTTTGCGGTTCAGGAGGCCGAGCGCACCACCAGCAAGCCGAAGCCTGCCGCCTCCGCGCCCAAACCCGCAGCGGCCACCCCCAAACCCGCAGCGGCCACCCCCAAACCCGCAGCGGCCACCCCGAAGCTCAAGCCGGCCGGCGCCCCGAAGAAGGT
>CATPBM010000086.1 GCA_955652625.1 uncultured Steroidobacteraceae bacterium | reverse complement strand
GGCGAGGGCTATCCCCCGGATCACCGGGATGCCTCGATCTTCGCGGACCGCCAGAGAGGTCTCGGCGAATCGCGCTCGAGCCTCGCACGCAGTGAGCACCACGGCGTACGGAGCCGCAACGACCCATGTTATCGGCCCAACCGTTGGATTTACGTGCAGCTCGGCTGCGACCACGGCCGACCCCAGAGCAAACAGGACCGAGGCGGCGATTAACAGCTCGTGACGGGGATCAGCCGTAAGAGCTGCTCCGGCGGATATTAAACAGGCAAGCACCAGCGGGAGTACAACGTCAACTCGGCAGGGCTTGCCCACGCTGGACCAGCAAATCAGCAGACCCAGGGAAGCAGCCAGCGTCGATATCGCCCAGTTAATTCCAGGCAGCGCCGCATAGAGCCATGCGGTTTCAAAGGCCGCCAGGGCTATCGCGGCACCCCATAGAAGCCACTGCTGTTTGATTGAGTTAGTGAGCTTTTCCATGGTTCGCCTTTCAACCGCCGGGACGCTCCGCAGCGTCCTGCGCCGCGGGAATGCGGCCGAACCGTCGCTGCCGTCGCGAGTATTCTTCCAGCGCCTGTGCGAACGCGGTTTCGTCGAAATCTGGCCACAGGCAGTCAAGGAACAGGAGTTCCGCATAAGCGCATTCCCAAAGTAGGAAATCGCTGAGGCGCTTCTCGCCAGCGGTACGAATGAGGAGATCTACCTCGGCTGTCGCTGGATCCGAATGGTCCACTTCGGCCAGGTGCCGCAGGTAGTCCCCCGGGGCGCTGAGCGGTATCGTTTGGAGGCGCCGGCCGGCCTCCATGATGCTGTACCTGGAGGAGTAATCGACTGCGATTCGCAGATGCATGCGCGAACACGCCGCGGTCAGTTGTTCGCTCTGCTCAATCTGTGCTCTTAACGTGGAATTTAGTCGGTCCCGACGCCCGATCACGTTCAGGCGGATCGACTCTCCCAGGCAGCGATCCGTCTCGGTGATGAGATAGCGACGCAGCAGCCCGAATAGCGCTTCCACTTCCGGCTGCGGGCGAAACCAGTTCTCGGAGGAGAACGCGTAGAGGGTCAGCGTGTCCACGCCGCGCCGTGCCGCCGCGCGCACGATAGCATCGGCAGCTCTTGCGCCGGCGCGGTGGCCGGCCTGTCGGTTTAGATTGCGCCGGGCGGCCCAGCGGCCGTTACCATCCATGATGATTGCGATATGCATATAGAGTACTCTGCATTACAAAGTAGATGAGCAAAGAAAATTACGCAGTGCGGGTGGCCTTGATGACGGCCTCCACGTGGTCGAGGTAACGGTTAAGCGCAGCACGTCCTGCGGCAGTCAGACGATAGACCGATTTTGGACGACGGCCGTCAAAGGACTTCGTGCAGGTCACGTACCCGGCGTCCTCCAGCTTGCGCGCGTGAGCACTCAGATTCCCGTCGCTCACGTCAAAAAGCGTCTTCAGCTCGCTGAACGTCAGCTCATCCCGGACCGCCAGGGCGCTCATCATCCCGAGGCGCACTCGCTCATAGACCAGCCGATCAAATCTGGAATCGGCGTGGGTTTTGGAAGCGCTGGGCACGAGGGCAGGCCTGCGGGCGCGATTGGGGGTCCGTGCTTGCGGACGTGGACGCGCGCCAGATTTAGCTGACACGGCTCTTCCGCCTGATCATGACGCCGAAAACGAGATGCAAACCGCCAAATCCGGCCCCCAGGGCCACAGTCTGCAAGCTCTCGGGAAGGCAAAATGTGATCAGGCCCAGCAGCGCGAACAGGCTGCCGAGGATCCCGACCATTCTTGTCGTTGGAGCGCTCGTCGAAATCAGCGCGCATCCATAGAGCAACAGCCAGGTAGCCGGGATGGCATGTAAGTTATTTTCCTGCCAGTGGACGAAAGTCATCGCCGCGCCAGCAAACAATCCCGGCGCCAGGCAAAGGATGAACTTACGAACCGGGGCGCCGAAGAGGGTAAATCCCTGCAGTGACGCTTGGCGAGCCATGAGCACGCCGCCGACCGAGCAAGCCAGGGCCGCCGCAAACAACCAAACGGCGAGCCAGTGCGGTCGTAACGAACCCGTGGACGCGAGAGTGGCAGCGAGCAGACCAATCACTCCCATGGCCACGCCCGCGGAGCCGGACACCGCGACCGTCCCCGCCGCGTCCATCGAGGCGCGGATGTATCGCAGCGTGGCCGCGGCGTGCGCGTCAAGCGCGACGGCTGAAGGCGATCTCATGATCGAAAGATAACGACGCAGACAGTGCGTCGTCAAGTACTCTGCAAGACGGAGTTATGCCAGGGAGGTCCGGCGGGTAACTTACTGATTTTGCATCCGTCGTTGTCGGAAGCTCGGTGCCGTCATTCGGCGCTTCAGAGCTCGACTTCGCGACTTTCGCTGGCGTCTGAAAGCACCATCGTGCCGTTTGCCAGCATCACTGGATACGACCACGTGGACGGCTCGACGTACGTCGTACTGCTCCAGATGTCGTACTCGCGGCCGGGATTCTCGGCCCTGAGGCGACCGAGCTTTGCGCTCGCGTGGAAGCGCGTCTCGAACAGGACGGACGACACGCGGTGTGCGCGTCGGCCGAACTGGCCTGTGGTTTGAACGACGTAGAACACCTCTTCGGGAGCTGAGAGTGGGATAGCGGTGCTCATGATGTGGCGTAAGCCTGCACGAGTCATGTCTCGCCTTCTGTCCGTTCGCGCACGCAGGAAGGCGTGGGCGCCGGCAATCTGCTCACAACGGCTTTGCGGCGACCCCTGTCCCCGAGGAAGCGTGCTGCGGCCCGTGCCGTGCCGTGATCGCATAGCGCACACCCAACCCGCACGGTTGCCGCTGCAGGCCATCGCGGGAGCGGACGCCGCTACACTCGAGAGTCCCGGAAACACCGGAGTTCTCGCGCGCCAGCGCCTGAGTTGCCGCTGCGCCGAGCTCGTATACCCCATCGCAGTCTCCGTACGGGCATGGGTATTGGAAGAACGCCCGGGCCGCGGGGTACATGACGAAGGACTGGGCGGCGTGCGGCGGCGCGGATTCCGGCAGGAACAGCAAGTGTACGTTCACCAGCGTCGCGTCGGGGAACGCACTGCGAAGGGTTTGGGTGCCGTCGCGAGCTTTCCGGAATCGCTCTTTTCGCTCGCGAAATGCCGAGAGCTTCTGGCGTGGTTGCGGAGGCATGTCAGTGGGGCGCGATCGCGGCCCTCTCATGGGGGTGCGGCTTGATTTCGAGCGCGATACCCAGCCCAAGGCGTCCCAGCAGCCCGAGCGATTCCGCAAGGAACTCGAGACGGAATTCTTCGCGCGCAAAAATACTCACGTGGAGCTCGGCCACGCTGCCTTCTTCCTTGAGCATCTCGAGAAAACCGCTCGATTTGCGCAGTTGCGCCAGGGTGCGAAGAATCACGCTCTCTACTCCGACGTGATCCGCCGCGAGTTGGGGCTCGGCCATGAGACGGCCCATCCAGTAACTCTCCCGATATGTTCCAGCCAGCTCGCCCCCTGCCGAGTCGTGCCGCACATCACCTGCGCGCCACGTATGCTGCGGCTCGATGCCGAGGATGCGTGTGATCTCGGCGGGCTTGGCATTGGGATGCCGGATACGGAGCGACATCGTGAATTCGTAGTCACTCATGCGTGGTTCCGCGGTCGCCCGCACGGGAATGATCGGGTTCCGCTCGGCCACCGACCGGAACCCGAGAGTCACGCGTGTCAGTAGCGCCGCGCTCCGCCATTTCCGCCGCCGGCGCGGTCCTTGTCCTGCGCCTCGTTGACCTTGAGCGGGCGGCCGTCAAAATCCTTTCCGTTGAGCGCCTGCATCGCGCGCGACGCATCAGCATTCGACATCTCGACGAAGCCGAAGCCGCGCGGGCGGCCGGTATCGC
The DNA here is from genome assembly GCA_955652625.1 of uncultured Steroidobacteraceae bacterium. Classification (GTDB taxonomy): domain Bacteria; phylum Pseudomonadota; class Gammaproteobacteria; order Steroidobacterales; family Steroidobacteraceae; genus 13-2-20CM-66-19. The sequence continues at coordinate 1,567 of CATPBM010000086.1, read as the reverse complement.
GATCGGTGATGAGGGAGACTTTCTCGACAGTTCCGTGCGCGGTAAACAGGGTTCGCACGGCGTCTTCGGTTGCAGTAAAGGGCAGATTTCCGACGTAGAGTTTGGTCACTTCAGAGTACTCGCAAAAGATAAATGAGAATGGCAGGGGCTCCTGCCTCCTGGTCACGGAGATTTCTGGGGTGGCGGTCTTTGGCCAGCTAGGCGCACCAGATCGGGCGCAGGCCAAGGGCAGACAAGGCGGAAATTCACGAACCGTTGTCAGTCTATCCCATCGGGCGCTTCGATGTTGGGGTTTCTCTATTTACGGGTCTGTGCCGCGAGTCGCGCCTGTCGGGCGTGCTGCTCTTCCCGCACCTCCACCAGAGTCAGTCGCGTGCCCAGTGCGATTACATCGAGAATCGGATGCGCTGAGGCGGATGGCAGGCGCAGCCCATGCAATTTTTCCCAGATACGAATGCGCACGTCTGGGGGATTCCGATCCGAGCACTGCGCCGCCAGCTCGTCGCGCCGGTGCTGCGCGCGTTCGGCTTCCTCGATCGCGATGCGTGCGCGATGAGTCTGGATGAGCTCAGTTGAACTGGGACGGGATGCAGTCTCATTCGCAAGCAGCCAGGGCATCGAATTCATGGCTTCTCCATGTGAGCGCAGGGACGAGTCGCCTCAACGCGCAGCAACGAGGTGCAGTCTGCGCTTGCCGCGCAGACATTGATAGTGAAAACCCTTGAGACGCGCTGCCGGCCGTCCCCGCTGCGGGCGCATCACCGCAGTTAACCGGCTGATTTGGATGCGGATGGCTCACCTCAGCGCGCTGCGGCCGCGGCTTTGCCCGTGAGTCGCAGGAGGTCTTCGACGGATACGCTGCCACCACAGCACAGCAGGGCGACGGTGCGGTTCGCAAACTCCGCGCTGTGATGCAGCGCAGCCGCCAACGCAATCGCGCCGCTCGGCTCGAGTACGATCTTGAACTCCTCGAACGCAATGCGCATTGCAGCGCGCACGCTGTCGTCGTCGACGGTGATTCCGCGGGAGACCAGGTGTGCTGCGGCCTCGAAGGGCACTGCGCCTGGGGTGAACGCCTGCATGGCATCGCAGATCGTCGGTGGATTACCGACATTGTGCTCGCGACGATGAGAGATCAGCGAGCGACGCATGTCGTCGCATGCATCGGGCTCGACGGCGATTACCTCCGCGCCGCTGCCGAAATGCTTCTCCGCGAGCGCCGTACCGGCAATCAATCCCCCGCCGCCTACGGGGCAGAGAATGCAGTCGAATCGAACCCCTTCGCGCTCGGCGTCGAGCTGCACCTCGCGCATGAGCGTCGACTGGCCGGCGACGACGAGGGGGTCGTCGAACGGGTGGAGAAAGACGCGGCCTTCCTGATCGGCAATCTCGCGGGCGCGGGCGTTGGCAACCTCTTCGCGGTTGCGGTTGCCGTGGTCCGTCAGCACGACGGTCGCGCCCGCGCGACGCGTCAACTCTACCTTTCGCTGGGGAGCATCGCACGGCATGACTATCGTGACGGGGACGCCGGCGAGCCGACCCGCGAGCGCCAGCGCCTGCGCGAAGT
>CATPBM010000085.1 GCA_955652625.1 uncultured Steroidobacteraceae bacterium | reverse complement strand
GCATCAAGGAACGCCGCTTCCGCCGGACAATTCTCCGGCAGATCACGAAAGCGCTGCGGCGGGGACGCGTCGGTCTCCGGAATGGCCTCGAAGCCCACGATGCGCGCGACTTCCTCAATCAGGTCCGCCTCGATCCCGATATCGAAACGGTGCGCGGGCGGGGCTACCTGCCAGCCGTCCATGACCGTCGTGACCTGCATTTCGAGCCCATCGAGCACCTTCGCCACACGCGAAGGGGGAAGCGCCACCCCGAGCAGGCGCGTCAGCTGGCGGGCGCGCAGGAGTACCGGGGAACGCCGCGGCAGATGGGCCATGGATTGCGTGATATCCACAGGCCCTGCGCCGCCTCCGGCGATGGGCGTCAGCAGGGCAATGGCGCGGGCCACGGCACGCTCCTGCTGGGTCGGATCAACTCCGCGCTCGAAACGCTGACCCGCATCGGTCACCAGGCCGTAGCGCCGGGCGCGCCCGAGTACTGCATCGGGCGAGAAATAGGCGGCCTCAAGGAACACCGCGGTCGTCTCGGGAGTCACGGCCGTGCGCGCCCCTCCCATGATGCCGCCGAGCCCCACCGGGCCTTCCTCGTCGGTAATCAGGAGCACGTCGGCCTCGGCCGTGATCGCCTTGCCATCAAGCAGCGTCACGGGCTCCCCCGCGTGCGCCAGGCGCACCCGAATCGCGCCCCGGAGCTTCGCAAGATCGTACGCGTGCATGGGCTGGCCCAGCTCGAGCATTACGTAGTTGGTTACGTCCACGACGGGTGAGATGGAGCGCACGCCGGCGCGCCGCAGCCGCTCGCGCATCCACCAGGGGGTTGCGGCCCTGTTGTTCACGCCGCGCAGCACGCATCCGACAAACCTCGGACAGGCGGCCGGCGCCTCAAGCTGCACGGCGAATTTGTCGGTGAGGCGCGCGGGCGGTGCAGCGATCGCGTGCCCGGTGACTCTCGCGTTCGCAAGCGCCGCCACTTCGCGCGCGATGCCGATGACCGACATGACATCGCCCCGGTTGGGCATGACGTTGAGCTCGAGCACCGGCTCATCGAGCGCCAGGTACTCGCGCAGATCGCGTCCCACGGGCGCATCTGCCGGCAGCTCCAGAATTCCGCCCGAGGCGTCCGCCAGCCCCAGCTCCTTGGCGGAGGCGAGCATGCCCTGCGATTCGACACCGCGCAGCTTGGCCGCCTTGATGGCAAGGTCCCCGGGCAGTTTCGCGCCGACCGTCGCGAGCGCGCTCTTGAGTCCCGCGCGCGCGTTTTCCGCGCCGCACACGATCTGCAGCGGCGCGCCGCTCCCGCTCGATACGCGACATACCTGCAGCTTGTCGGCCTGCGGATGGCGCTCAGCGGAGAGAATCTCCGCCACCACGACCCCACTGAAGGGCGGCGCGGCGGCACTCAGCCCTTCCAGCTCAAATCCAGCCATGGTGAGGCGCGCGCCGAGCTCGGGAGCTTCCCACGGTACCTTCACCCATTCGGCGAGCCAGGAGTACGGGACCTTCATGCGCTGAAGCACCGAAACTGCCGCAGGAAACGCATATCGTTCTCGAAGAACAGGCGCAGGTCGTTGACGCCGTAGCGCAGCATGGCAAGCCGATCGATGCCGGCGCCGAAGGCATAGCCGGTGTAGCGCTCGGCATCCACGCCGCTCGCGGCGAGCACGTTCGGATGCACCATTCCGCAGCCGGCGATTTCCAGCCAGCCGCTGTGCTTGCACACGCGGCAGCCCTTGCCTTCGCAGAACACGCACGACATGTCCACCTCAGCCGAGGGCTCGGTGAAGGGGAAGTACGAGGGACGCAGGCGCATGGCGAGATCACGCTCGAAGAATGCCTGTAGGAACCCGTGCAGCACCGCCTTCATGTTGGCGAAGCTCACGTTCTCATCCACCGCCAGTCCCTCGAGCTGATGGAACATGGGCGAGTGGGTCATGTCCGAGTCGCAGCGATACACGCGCCCCGGCGCAATGATCGCGAGCGGCGCGCCGTGCTCCTGGAGGGAGCGGATCTGCACCGGCGAGGTGTGGGTGCGCAGCAGCCGGCCGTCCGGGAAGTAGAAGGTGTCGTGCAGGGCGCGCGCCGGATGATTGGGCGTGAAGTTCAGCGCGCCGAAGTTGTGAAAGTCATCTTCGATCTCAGGTCCGGAGGCGACATCAAAGCCCGCGCGGCTAAAGAGCGCCTCGATGCGCAGGCGCGCCTGGGTTACCGGATGCAACCCGCCGGGCTCTTCGCCCCGCCCCGGGAGCGTGACGTCGATGCGCTCGGCGATGAGCTTTCTCTCGATGTCGGCGCGGCTGATCTCGGCGCGCCGCGCCGTGAGGGCCCCTTCCAGGTCAATGCGCGCCTTCTGCACGCGCGCCACGGCCTCAGGTCCTTCGCTCGCAACCAGCTTGCCCGCCGATTTCAGAAGCTCGGTGATGCGACCCTTCTTGCCCAGCCAGCGCACGCGCACGTCCTCCAGTGCCGCGAGATCGCCGCACGCGGCGACCTCGGCGAGCGCCTGGCCGGTAAGGACCGTCAGGTCAGCCACGACCGGTGAATCCCGGTCAGATGCCGAGAGCGGTTTTTGCCTGCTGCGCCAGCGCGCCAAACGCCGCGCTGTCGTGCACCGCGATGTCCGCGAGCACCTTGCGGTCGACTTCGACGCCCGCCTTGTCCAGGCCGTTCATGATGCGACTGTAGGACAGGCCGTAGATGCGCGCCGCAGCATTGATGCGCGTGATCCACAGGGCGCGGAACTCACGCTTTTTCTGCCGCCGGTCGCGATAAGCATACTGTCCGGCCTTGATCACGGCCTGCTTGGCCGCGCGATAGACCTTGCGCCGGGCGTTGTAGTAGCCCTTCGCCTTGC
>CATPBM010000084.1 GCA_955652625.1 uncultured Steroidobacteraceae bacterium | reverse complement strand
GCACGTCGGCCGCGCGGCGCGCGAGGGCCGGCGCGAGCAGGAACCCGTGCCGGTACAGGCCATTGACGTACAAGGCCTCGCCCTGGTGCAGCAGACGCGGCAGATTGTCGGGAAAGGCCGCACGCACTCCGACGCCGAGCTCCACGATCTGCGCCTCGCCAAAGGCCGGGTGCAGCGCATACGCCGCCGACAGCAGCTCGAGCACGGAGCGCGCGCTGACACGCGTGCCCTCATCGCTTTCAATCATGGTCGCGCCCACCATGAAAAGGCCCTCACCGCGCGGCACCACGTACACCGGCAGACGCGGATGCAGCACGCGCACCGGCCGCGCCAGGGCAACTTCCGTCAGGCTCAGCAGCACCATCTCGCCTTTCACGCCGCGCAGATCCGCAAGCGTCCGCCGCGCCGCGAGCCCGGTGCAGTCGATCACCGCCCGTCCGGCGAGACTGGCGGCGGTCGACTCGATCCCGAACCTGAGCGCAACGCCGAGCTCTCGCAGGCGGGCGGCGAGCGCTGCCAGGGCGGCGCGCGGGTCGAGGTGTGCCTCGTCCCTGAAATACAGTCCCTGGCTGAAGCGTCCCGCCAGGTCCGGCTCGAGCGCTGCGATTGCCTCGCCATCGACCTGCTCGAACTTCACGGTGCGAGGGGCGAACTGCGCAAGCTCCGCGACGTCGCGGCCGTGCGCCACGACCAGCGTGCCGTTCACGACGGTGCCCGGAAAATGCTCGCGCCACCACGGCAGGCTCTCCTCGCCCAGGCGAGCGATGAGCGGGCCGCAGCTTTCCAGCTCGCACCAGGGCGCCAGCATGCCGCCGGCAAACCAGGAGCACCCCGGGGGCCCGGGAGCGGCGCGGCGCTCGAGCACCTCGACTGCAACGCCGCGCTCGGCGAGTTCGAGAGCGCAGGCAAGGCCCGCGATGCCCGCGCCGATGACGCTCACCTGCACGGGTCAGTCCTCCGGTGTCGGGGCCAGTTCCGCGCCTGGGGCGGGGACATACAACTCGCCCCCGCCGGCGCGGAACTTCGCGGCCATGTCCGCCATACCCTGGCTCCGGGCCTCGGCGCGCACCTCGTGCGAGATGCGCATCGAGCAGAACTTCGGTCCGCACATGGAACAGAAGTGCGCCACCTTGTGCCCTTCCTTCGGCAGCGTCGCATCGTGAAAGGCGCACGCCGTATCCGGGTCGAGCGAGAGGTTGAACTGGTCCTGCCAGCGAAAGTCAAAGCGCGCCCGCGACAGGGCGTCATCGCGCGCCCGCGCCCCGGGGTGCCCCTTGGCAAGATCCGCCGCGTGCGCGGCGATCTTGTAAGTGATCACGCCCGTCTTGACGTCGTTGCGATCGGGCAGCCCCAGGTGCTCCTTGGGCGTCACGTAGCAAAGCATGGCGGTGCCGAACCAGCCGATCATCGCCGCCCCGATGGCGGAGGTGATGTGGTCGTATCCGGGGGCAATGTCGGTGGTCAGGGGACCCAGGGTATAGAACGGCGCCTCCCCGCAGGTGGCGAGCTGCTTGTCCATGTTCTCCTTGATCTTGTGCATCGGCACGTGACCGGGGCCTTCGATCATCACCTGGCAGTCCTGTCGCCAGGCGACGCGCGTCAGCTCACCGAGGGTTTCGAGCTCTGCGAACTGCGCGGCGTCGTTGGCGTCGGCGATGGAGCCGGGGCGCAGACCGTCCCCGAGCGAGAAGCTCACATCGTACGCACGGCAGATCTCGCAGATTTGCTCGAAGTGCTCATAGAGGAAGCTCTCGCGGTGATGCGCGAGGCACCATTTCGCCATGATCGAGCCGCCGCGCGAGACGATGCCGGTGACGCGGCTGACGGTGAGCGGAATGTACGGCAGGCGCACGCCGGCGTGGATCGTGAAGTAATCCACCCCCTGCTCCGCCTGCTCGATGAGGGTGTCGCGGAACACCTCCCAGCTCAGCTCCTCGGCAACGCCGCCCACCTTCTCGAGCGCCTGGTAGATGGGCACGGTGCCGATGGGCACCGGGGAGTTGCGCAGGATCCACTCGCGGATGGTGTGGATGTTGCGGCCCGTGGACAGATCCATGACCGTGTCCGCTCCCCAGCGGATCGCCCACACCAGCTTGTCGACCTCCTCGGCCGTGGAGGATGTGACCGCGGAATTGCCGATGTTGGCGTTGATCTTCACCAGGAAGTTGCGCCCGATGATCATCGGCTCGGATTCGGGGTGATTGATGTTCGCGGGAAGGATGGCGCGACCGGCGGCGATCTCGGCGCGCACGAACTCCGGGGTCACGTAGTCCGGTATATGCGCTCCCCAGGAGTTGCCGTCTCGCATGCCCGGAGCGCAGTTGTCGCGTCCGACGTTCTCGCGGATGGCGACGAACTCCATCTCCGCGGTGATGATTCCGGCGCGGGCATAAGCCAATTGCGTCACCGCGCGCACTCCGCGCGCGCGCAGCGGCGCCTGGCGGAGGGGAAATTCGGGCGCGGCCTTGCCTCCTGCACCCAGTCCGTTGTCGAGCGGCTGTACACGGCGCCCGGGATACGCCTCCACATCCTCGCGTGCGCTGATCCAGGCGCTGCGCAGGCGCGGCAGACCCCGCTGGATATCGATGATCGCGCCGGGGTCGGTATAGGGGCCGGAAGGGTCGTAGACCACCACCGGGGGCTCACCGGAGGACGGGTGCAGCACGATCTCCCGCATGGGCACGCGCAGGCCCGCGTGCAGAGTGCCCGGCCTGTAGACCTTGTGCGAGGCAGGCAGGGATTCAGAG
>CATPBM010000083.1 GCA_955652625.1 uncultured Steroidobacteraceae bacterium | reverse complement strand
GGATGGCGGCGATCTGGCAAACTCTATGTCCCACCCCGCTTCGCACAGAAACTGGTCAACCAAGATTCTCGCGTCGGCTACTGTGGGCATGCTAGCGCGGTCGTCCTAGTTCATCGATTTTGAAGTTCGAATCATATCAGGCAGCTCGGTCGAGCTTGTAGGACCAGGTGTGAACGACGGGATGGCGGTTGAATTCATCCATGGCAGCCATGATGCGAGCCTTGAGTTCCTCCTTGGATGCGACGCGGATGTGGCGCAGCACTGAGCGCGTGAGCTTGGAGAAGAAGCCTTCGATGAGATTGAGCCAAGAGCCGTGCGTGGGCGTGAAGGTGAATTCGAAGCGGCCGACAGGCTGACCGGCGAGCCAAGTCTTGGTCTCCTTGGAAAGGTGCGCAGAATGATTATCGAGGATCAGCTTGATCGCGGTATGGACCGGATAGACGGCGTCGAGAAGCTTGAGAAATTCAATGAATTCGCGACTGCGGTGGCGATCCTTGACGAGGGCGTGAACTTGGCCGGTCAGCAGATCAATCCCGGCCAGCAAGCTGACGGTGCCATGGCGCTTGTATTCATGATCGCGCGCGAAGGTCGCGTGCCTGCCAGGCTCAGGCGGCAGGTCGGGGGCCGTGGTTGCGATCGCCTGAATACCGGGCTTCTCGTCATAGGAGACGATCGCAATTGCATCGCTCGGCTTTTGTTTTGCGGCGGCAGCCTTCTCCTTGATCAGCTTGACCTCACGATAGACGCACAGAACCTCCGCCATCTTCTGCTTGAACTGCGGGTCGCGGCGCTCCAGGTAATAGCGGACCTTGTGCGGCTTTATCTCCTGCTCATTGAGGATGTTGCACAAAGTGCCCTGAGCGAGGCGGGCAAGGCAGATGTGCCCCGCGGCCGGAGCATGCTCACGCACATGGCGGGCGAGAAGACGCGTCGTCCACAACTCATGCGGATACCCAAGTTCCTTGGCCTTGCGACAGGCAAGGTTCACCACCCATGCCTTGGCCTCGGCCGTGATCGTCGGCTGCTTGCCGGGTCGCGGCAGATCCTCGAGCGCGGCCATCGGACCGTAGGCCAGCGCCCGCTCAACGCAGCGCTGAACAGTCTGATGGTGCACACCCATAGTCCGCCCCACCGCAAAAAACGACGAGTCCTCTCGGTAGCTCAGCAGCATCCGCGCCCGCTCGACCCGGCTCGCCGGTTCCGTGCGCGAGCGCGAAATCGCAGCCAACGCGGCTATATCCTCATCACTCAGCGCCAATTCGACTGCCTGCCGCCATCCCGCCATGACCTCAATCCTCGTTTCCGAATCAAAGAAGCGAGGCTACAAACCATCTCAGCAAAACTGAATCCTCCGCATATGATTGGTTTCATGGAATCGATGAACTAGTACCTCTGCACAGTGATTTTGACAGGTTAAATCTGGGGGTCAAAGCAGATCTGGCAGCTGCTTGGGGTCAACCAGGACCTCGATGCTACGGGCGGTCCTCGGCTGCCTTCTGATGAAGCCTGCTCGTTCGAGGGTCAACACCATCTGGTGCACCGACGGCGGGGTGACGCGAAAATATTCCTGCATGTCGGTTTCGGCCGGCGGCCTACGGTGCAGGCGGGTGTAGAGGTGGATAAAGGCCAAGTATTGACCCTGCCTGGGTGTAAAGGTTTTTGTCAGCCGACTCACCCGCGCCATCCGATTCAGCTGATCGTGCGTGCCTCGAACGAGAAGGAGGCACGCATGAATGTACGCTATCGGATCGAACTCAACGAAACCGAGCGCGATAAGCTCGCGGCGCTTCTGAGCGCAGGCAAACACAGGGCGCGCAAGCTCAAGCGGGCGCAGATTTTGCTGGCCGCAGATTCGGGGGCCAGCGACGATCATATCGCGGCCAGCGTACACGTCGGCGGCTCGACCGTCTACCGGACCAAGCAGCGCTTTGTGCTCGGCAACCTGGAGGCCGCGCTCAACGAAGCGCCACGATCTGGAGGGCGCCGCAAACTCTCGGGCAAGCAGGAAGCCCTGCTGGTCGCAACGGCCTGTTCCAAGCCGCCGCAGGGCCGCGCCCGTTGGACCCTTGAGCTGTTGGCGGGTGAGATGGTCAAGCTTACCGAGCACGATGGTATCTCTCGCGAGACCGTGCGCCGGCGGTTGGCTGAAAACCATCTCAAGCCCTGGCGCAAGGACATGTGGTGCATCCCGCACGTGGACGGCGAGTACGTCGCACGCATGGAGGACGTGCTTGACCTCTACGCGGAGGAGCCTGACCCAAAGCGCCCGGTGATCTGCTTCGACGAGAGCCCGACCCAACTCATCGGCGAGGTTCGCCAGCCGATCCCGGCCGAGCCGGGCCAGCTCGAACGCTACGACTGCGAGTACAAGCGCAATGGGACGGCCAACCTGTTCATCTTCCTTGATGCCCACCGGCCCTGGCGCAAGGTCAAGGTCACCGACCGACGCGCGGCAGAGGACTTTGCAGACTGCATGCGCGAGCTCTCCGACGTCTACTTTCCCGCGGCGGAGCGCATCCGCGTCGTCCTGGACAATCTATCGACGCACTCGGCTGCTGCCCTCTACCAATCCTTACCTGCTTGTGAGGCGCGCCGCCTGCTCCGCCGCCTCGAGTTCCATTATGTCCCCAGGCATGCCAGTTGGCTGAACATGGTCGAGATCGAAATTGGCGTGCTGCGCAGCCAGTGTCTGGACCGGCGCATCGCCACCCAAGAGCAACTCGCATCTGAAATCGCAGCCTGGGAACGTCAGCGCAACGCCTCCGGCGCCCGCATCAAATGGATGTTCACAACCGATAAAGCCCGCGCCAAAATGGGCCGCGCATATCCCGACACATTCAAAGAGTCATAATCACTGTGCAGCGGTACTAGCAGCAGGCTGATGACTACCCACAAAGCAAAATTTCGAAGATTGCGGTTCATCCGACTGTCCATCATGAACGCGCGCGCCTCATCCGGCTGACGACTGCGCGTGCGTATCTTGAGGCTGTTGATCAAG
>CATPBM010000082.1 GCA_955652625.1 uncultured Steroidobacteraceae bacterium | reverse complement strand
GCGGCAGTCGCAGTGCATTGGCGGTGTCGGGAGCATCGAGCCCGGGTGGGACCTTCAGCGGCGCCACGCTGCGCGCATTGACGTACGGCTGCGGCTTGTGACAGGACCCGACGCTGCGCAGCGAATGACAACCACCGAGGGCCAGCAAGGCCGGCGCGAGCCACAGTAATCCCCGAGCAGAAATCATTCTCGACACCTCATTGGCGACAACTTGTTTGCGGGCAGTGCCCGCGCGGCTTTCTCTAAGACAGCACACCGGCCAGGCGCGCCGCGCTACGCACGCCCGCCTGGTAACGCGGCGCCAGTGGCGTAAGCGGCAATCTTACCCCAGTGCCGATCAGGCCCATCTCCGCGAGCAGCCACTTGACCGGGATCGGGTTCGCCTCCGCGAACAGCTCCCGATGCAGCGCGCTCAAGGTGGCGTCGAGCTGCTCGGCCCGCGCGCGCTCACCGGCCAGCGCCGCGGCCACCATCTCTGACATCCGTCGCGGCGCGACGTTCGCAGTGACGGAAATGACTCCGCGCGCTCCCGCGGCGATGGCCTCGCGCGCCGTGGCGTCATCACCGCTCAGGATCGCGAAGCCCGCAGCGCAGCCCGCCACGAGCTCGCGTATGCGTGCAGCTTCCGGCACCGCCTCCTTGACCCCGACGATGCCCGCCACACGCGACAGTCGCGCAACGGTCGCCGGCTTCATGTCCACCGCGGTGCGCGCGGGCACGTTGTACAGCACGACTGGCTTGCGCGCGGCCGCGGCGGCCGCGGCGAAGTGCAGGTACAGGCCCTCCTGCGTCGGGCGGTTGTAGGCCGGAGTGACGAGCAGCAGCCCATCGAGGGGCAACTCCGACAACCAGGCGACGCGCTCGACGGTGCCCGCAGTGCTGCTGGTGCCAGCGCCTGCGATCACCGCGACACGCCCGCGCAACTGCTCACAGGCACGCACGCTCAGCTCGCGCAGCTCCGCCTCACGCAACGTCGCCGACTCCCCGGTGGTGCCGCCGACCACGACGCCGGCGGTGCCGCGCGCGGCGTGGAAATCGAGCAGCCGTGCCCACGCTTCGAAATCCACAGCGCCGTCCGGGCGCATGGGGGTAGCGATGGCAACCAGGCTGCCTGTAAACATAGGAGTGGGGTCGACGTCCGCGGGGGGAAGCATCCGATGTTACGAGCGGGAGTTGCGTCCAGGCAAGCCTCAAAAGCGTGCGCCCGGGCTTCAAGGTCGCAACCGGTCCCTGCTCCCGGTACACTCGCAGCAGCGAACGGGCAGCAAACTCACTCCGCCACCCACAGATGAAGCAGCACCTGGCCGTTTCGGCGATCGGCAGCGACCGCACGGGGATGGTCCACGAGCTGACCCGCGTCATCAGCGAGTCCGGCGGCAACATCAGCGAAAGCCGCATGGCGAGCCTCGGCACGGAGTTCGCGATGCTGCTGCTGGTGTCGGGCAACTGGCATGCGCTGGCGAAGCTCGAAACCGAGCTCAAACGCCTCGCGGAAAACTCGAGCCTCAGCATCCATCTCAAGCGCACCGAGCCGCGTACGGCGCGTACCGACATGCTGCCGTACTCGATCGACGTCGTGTGCCTCGATCAGAGCGGCATCGTCTCCGGGCTGTCGGGGTTCTTCGCCACGCGCGGCATCGACATCGCGGAAGTGTCGACCCGCAGCTACCCGGCCGCCCACACCGGCGCACCCATGTTCGCCGTGCAGATGATCGTGAACGTGCCAAGCCGCATCCACGTGGCGCATCTGCGCGAGGAGTTCATGGAGTTCTGCGACTCGCTCAACCTCGATGCCATTCTCGAACCGGTCAAATCCTGAAGCGAGATGTTCAAGATAAAGCCCGGGACCAAAGTGCCCGACTTCTCCCTGCCCATGACGGGCGGCTGCAAGCGGTTCGATGCCATCAAATGGCGCAACGTGAAGCTGCCCGGTCACGCGGAGGAAGTACTTGAAGCAGCGCGGCGTTTATGAGCCCGGCCCCACCGCGGGCCTTTCGGGGAGCTCACGGGAAGTGAAGGCCCGCCCGCGCACCGGGCGACGGCTGTTCGTGCTCGACACGAACGTGCTCATGCACGATCCGACCGCGATTTTCCGCTTCGAGGAGCACGACGTGTATCTGCCCATGGTGGTGCTCGAGGAGCTCGACGCCCACAAGAGAGGCCTGTCGGAAGCCTCACGCAACGTGCGCCAGGTAAGCCGCTTCCTCGACGACATGATGCGTGATGCCACCAAGGAGCAGATCGACCTGGGCCTGAAGCTCCCGAACGGCTACTCGGGCAACCACGGCAAGAAACCCTCCAGCGGGCGGCTGTACTTCCAGACACGCCAGCTCCAGGGTGCCCTGCCCGAGAGCCTGCCCGGACAGGGTGGCGACAACGCGATCCTCGCGCAGACCCTGGCGCTGCAGAACGAGCAGAAGGATGCGCGCGTGATCCTGGTCTCCAAGGACATCAATCTGCGCATCAAGGCCGCCGTGCTCGGCGTGCACGCCGAGGACTACTACAGCGACAAGACGCTCGAGGATGCCGACGTCCTCTACAGCGGCATGGCGGCGCTGCCCACGGACTTCTGGGAGCAGCACGGCAGGGACATGCGCTCCTGGAAAGAGACCGACCACACCTTCTACGAGATAACCGGTCCGGCGGTGCGCGACTGGCAGCCGAACCAGGGAGTGTTCGAGGACACCCCGGAGGGCATCGAAGGCATCGTGCGCAAGATCAGCGCCGATACCGCGACCCTCGAGCTGACGCGCGACTATCGCAACGAGCGTCACAACGTCTGGGGCGTGACCGCACGCAACCGCGAGCAGAACTTCGCCCTCAACCTGCTCATGGATCCGGAGATCGACTTCGTCACCGTGCTCGGGCCTGCCGGCACGGGCAAGACGCTGCTGGCGCTCGCCGCCGGCCTCATGCAGACGCTGGAAACCAACCGCTTCGTGGAAATCATCATGACGCGCGTGACGATTCCACTCGGCGAAGACATCGGTTTCCTGCCCGGCACGGAGGAAGAGAAGATGGAGCCGTGGATGGGCGCACTCATGGACAACCTGGAAGTGCTCACCGGATCGCAGGAGGGCGGCAACTGGGGCCGCGCGGCGACCAACGACCTGTTGCGCAACCGCATCAAGATCCGCTCGCTGAACTTCATGCGCGGGCGCACCTTCCTCAACCGCTTCCTGATCCTCGACGAGGCGCAGAACCTGACGCCCAAGCAGATGAAGGCGCTCGTCACCCGTGCCGGTCCCGGCACCAAGCTTGCGTGCCTGGGCAACATCGCCCAGATCGACACTCCCTACCTCACAGAAATGACCTCGGGTCTCACCTACGCGGTGAACCGCTTCCGCGGCTGGGCGCACTCCGGGCACATCACGCTGGTACGCGGGGAGCGTTCACGGCTCGCCGATTTCGCCTCGGATATCCTCTAGGTGTACGCTGGCGGCTGAAGCCCCCCGGGCGCGCTTGTAAGCGTCTGTAAGGTTGGGAAACTCAAGACCGCCCGCGGTGGTCCAAGCCCGATGATGCGCCCATTCCCGCTGCTCCTCGCGACCGCACTCCTGACCGCCGGCACCCTGGCGG
>CATPBM010000081.1 GCA_955652625.1 uncultured Steroidobacteraceae bacterium | reverse complement strand
CGCGGCGGATGGCGGCTTCGTCCAGCACGCGCACGCGCAGGCTCTCGTGGCGCTTGGCGAGGGCGCGCGCCTGCTCGGCGAGAAATGTCGGCGTGCATACGTTGGCGGGCAGGTTTGCCAGGTCGCGCTGCACGCTCTGCGCGGCGGCGACCGCGGCGCCGTGCAGCAGGCCGCGTTGGGCGGCCGCGGCCTTGCGCACCGGCCCGGCCAGCACTTTCTTCAGCGCCGGAGGCGCCGGCTTCTTCCCGGTCTTGAGGTCGTTGACGCGGTAAAGCGCCGCGCCGGTGATCTCCGCCACCGCGCGGCCCAGGTAGTAATCATCGAGCTGCCTGGCTTCGGGCCGATCGATGGCCACGGCGCAACTGCCGATGCGCGTGCGCGTGAGCGCAGCCGCTGCCGCGGTCCAGGCCTTGCGCCAGCTCTTGCGCTGGAACTGTTTTTTCGTCCCGAGCCCGGTGAGCAGCACACGCGAGGGGGCGACCCCCGGCAGCTCGCCGATGAGCAGCGTTTCGCCGCTGCGGCCGGCGAAATCCCCGCGCTCGAGCAGCTTCCTGAGCCTGCCCGCGCTCGCGGTGTCGACGCTGCGTGCCTCGCCGCCGAGCTCGCCCTCCTCGAATACCCCGACTACCAGGCACTCAACCGCCAGTGTTGCCAACCCCTTGGTCCAGACTCCGAATTCCATGCAATATTCCCCTTCCCGTTGAGGCGCGCGCGCGTCTGATTTACCTTAGCGCGGCTCCTTAAGGTGCCTTGCTCCGTTTCGTGTTTATAAGGGCGTTTCTGCGCGGTTACGGGTGCAGGCGCCGGCAATTGTAACTCAAGAGCCCGCCCGCGTTCTGAAGCGGGGCGGGCGGGCAGTACTCATTGGGAAACATCCTCGGCCGCTACATTCTGCGCGAGGTGGTGACGGCCTGGCTGGTCGTGACCGGCGTCCTGCTCACCATTCTGCTCGCCAACCAGGTGGTGGGAGTGCTGGAGCGCGCCGCCGCCAATCAGTACCCGCAGGGCGTCGTGCTCGAGCTCATCGGCCTTGGCGCCCTGCAGGATCTGTCCATTCTGCTGCCCGTGGGCCTGCTGCTCGGTGTGGTGCTGGCATTCGGGCGGCTGTACCACGACAGCGAGATGGCCGCGGCCCTGGCGTGCGGGGCGCGGCCACAGAACATCTATGTGCCGGTGGCGCTGCTGGCGCTGCTGGTGAGCGCAGCCCTCGCATACCTGAGCCTGATACTCGCCCCCGATGCCACCGCACGCGCGCTGAACCTGCGCAGCGCAGCGCTGCGCGCCGGGCAGCTCGCGCCGATCGCCCCCGGAAAATTCCGGACCTTCGGCGGTGGCAATGCGGTCGTGTACGCCCAGGAGGTCAACCGCGACGGCAGCCTCGGCAACGTGTTCGTGGAGCGCAGTGTCGGTCCGCTGGTGCAGGTGGCGCTCGCGGAGCGCGCCCGCCACGCTGTCACGCCCGACGGCATGACACACATCCTTACGCTCTACGACGGAGAGCGTTTCGAGGGAGTGCCGGGAAGCGCCGAGTTTCGTATCGTGCGCTTTGCCGAGCACGTGGTCCCGGTGCAGGTGCCGCTGGTGATCGACGCGATCAGGAACCTCGAGGCGCGCTCCACCGCGACCCTCCTGGACTCCCCCGAGCCAGCTGAGCGCGCCGAGCTGCACTGGCGGATCACCCTGCCGATCATGTGCATCGTACTCGCGCTGCTGGCCGTGCCGCTCGCGCGCCTGAAGCCGCGCCAGGGGCGCTACGCCCGTGTGTGGATCGCCGTGGTGATCTTCTTCCTCTACTATGCCCTCGCCTCCGCGGGCAAGACCTGGATCGCGCGCGCCGCGGTTCCGGAAGTCCTCGGGCTGTGGTGGACGCACGCAGCGGTGGCGCTGCTCGCACTCGCGGTGATCCTGGGCCCCGGGCTCGCCAACCGCCTGCGTTACCGGGCGCGTGGCCTGTGAGCGTGCTGGATCGCTACGTGGTGCGCGCCATTCTCGGCGCGGTGCTGATGGTAGTCGCGGTCGTGCTGGTGCTCGGCGCGCTGTTCGTGTTCATCGACCAGCAGGATGACATCGGCACCGGGCGCTACACCGCGCTCGGGGCGTTCTGGTACACGCTGCTGAATCTGCCGCAGCTCGCCTACGAGCTGCTGCCAATCATGGCCCTCATCGGCTCGCTGCTTGGCCTCGGGTCGCTCGCCCGCGGCAGCGAGATCACGGTCATTCGCGCCACCGGCGTATCGATCGGGCGTCTCGCGGGCATCTCGCTCACGGCCGGGCTGATACTCGTCATCGTCGAGGTGCTGCTCGGGGAGTTTCTCGCTCCGCCGCTGCAACAGGCGGCCCGCGAGCAGAAGGCCTTCAGCAAGCTGAACAATGTCAGCTTCGGCGGAGGCAGCGGCGCCTGGGTGCGTGACGGGGACCTCATTCTGAACGTCGCCGGGCAATTCGGCCAGCGTCAGTTCGGCAGCATGCAGATCTTCGAGCTCTCGGCGCAGCATCGGCTGCTCGCGCTCGGACACGCCCAGCGAGCCACCGCCGGCGCCAAGGGGAAGTGGCTGCTCAGCGACTACACCGAGTCGCGCTTCGCCGCGGACACGGTCACGACGCGCCCACCGGGGCAGCGCCTGCTCGAGTCCAACGTCAGCGCGGGGTTCCTGGGCCTGGCGGTCGAGGATCCGAAGCAGCTCACCAGCCGTGCGCTGTGGCGGCTCATCAGCTATTTCCGCGCCAACGAGCTCGACGCCCGCGAGTACCTGTTCGCGTTCTGGTCGCGCATCGCGCGCACCATCGCCATCGCGTTCTCGGTGCTGCTCGCCATCCCCTTTGTGCTCGGCTCGCTGCGCTCGGCGGGCGCGGGCACCCGCATGATGATGGGACTGCTGCTCGGCATCGGATTTTTCCTGCTGCAGCGGCTGATCGAAAGCGGCACGGTGGTGTTCAGCCTCAATCCGGTCATGCTCGCCTGGCTGCCCACGACGCTGCTCGCGGTGGTGACGGTGGGGCTGCTGGCACTGGCGCGTTGACGACCCCGGCTAGGGGCCGCTGACACTGCCGGCATATTGCGGCAGGCCGTCGCTGATCCGCACCCACGGCAGCTTTTCCGCGACCCACACGTGCATTTGCGGCGCCAGCGCCGCGGGCTCATCGAGCGTCGCCAGGGTCACGTCAATCTCGCCGGCGCGGCCCTCGTGACGATAGGTGAGGGAGGTGCCGCACACGGCGCACAAGCCGCGCACGACCGGCGCCGAGGAGCGGTACTCCGCCAGCCTGCCGCGTGTCACCCGGAACTGCTCCCGCGCAAATGTCGCCCAGGGCACCATCGGCGCACCCGCGGCACGGCGGCAGCTCACGCAATGGCAGAAACACAGGTTGGCGGCGGGACCTGAGACTTCGTACCGCACCGCGCCACACAGGCAACCGCCGGCGTAACTGTCTGCCTGCATGGCGCGACGGTATCACTCGTTGCCCCGGCGCGGCCATGCGCTCGCCCTGCGCACAGACGCTAACGAGACCTTGACCTGGGCTGTTGGTGAGTCGTGCGCGCGGGCATACACTGCGCCACCCGCCGTTCTGCGCGGCGCCACCAACAAACCTAACGATGCCAACACGGTCGAAGAGACCGACCACCGCGGCGGCAAGGTCACGGACGAAATTCGCCTCGCGACCTCCAAGGACGGCAAGACCCTCGAAGTTACCGACAAGGACGTGGTTCAGGGACAGACGACGACCCTGACGTTCGAGAAGCAGTGAGGATGCCGCGTCGGGAGCCTGCAGCCGCAGGCTCCCGGCGGGATGTCCCGCGCAGCCCAGGCCGGGGCACGCCGCGGGAGTGTCGTCAGTGTTCGTGCTTGTGGGTGGGAAACAGCCGGCAGTAGATGCAGTCCGCGCCGCTCGGGTTGTCGAGCATGAAATGGCGCACCCAGTAACCGTCTTCCCGGGAGGCTGCGTGCTCGAAGGACTGGTTCGCGAGATCGTGCCCGACCACCTCGACCGCGCCCTGGCCTTCGAGGATCTGCGTCGCCCGCGCCGTTTCGATGTTGCCGCGCGGGTGCACGACCACGGTGACCGCGCCTTGCTCGACGCGCGCGGCCAGGGCCTCCACGAAGGGCTGCTCCTCGGGCTCGCTCAGCAGCGTGCGGAAATACTGTATGAACCGCGCCCGAGCCGAGTCTGCCGGCTGTAATCCCGCACGGCCAGGCTCGTGGGACGCCGTCAGCTCCACGCGGTCGGTGGGAAAGCCGTCGCGGACGAGCGTGGTGCGCACGCGGTCCGCAACGCCGTAGTCGTTGAATACCGCAAGTAGCACAGCGCTCATGTCCTTCTCCTTGGCCGGCTGCCCCGTGGGTGCACGGGCGCTCGGGAAAAATTCTACCCCGAAGGATGCAGCCGGTGCCGCTCATTCCCGGCGGGCTTCGTAAGCGTCAGGACCTGGATTGCTGCGTCGCAACATCGCGGCGGGCGGGGGAGGGTAAAGCGGGCGATGCCGCCTTAGGATGCGCGTATGGCGGGCAACATCCGCAGAGGTCGGCCTCCCTCTGACGACGTGCTGACGCCGACCGAATGGCGCGTGGTGCACGCGGTCCAGCACGGCATGAGCAAGCGCGAGATCGCCGCGCGCCGCAGCATCAGCCTCGATGCGGTGAAGTATCACGTCGCCAACGCGGTGGCCAAACTCGGGGTCGCCAACCGCCAGGGGTTGAGGCGCTGGTTTCGCGAGCCGGGGGCGAGCGCCCTCGCCCGCAAGGAGAAGTCAATGACGACGACCGTCAAGCTCGGGGCGCTGGCGCAGGCCTCGCGTACGGTGCGCGACATCAAGGAGTCGGAAACCTGGTATGGCAAGACCCTGGGGCTGCCGCACCTGTATACGTTCGGCTCGCTGGCGTTCTTTGACTGCGGCGGTACGCGGCTGTTCCTGAGCGCGCAGGAGAAGCCTGGTCCCGAATCCGTTCTCTACCTGCGCGTCGAGGACATCCGCTCCGCCTACGATGTGCTGCGCGCGCGCGGCGTCGAGTTCGCCGACGCGCCCCACATGATTCACCGCCACGCGGACGGCACCGAGGAGTGGATAGCGCACTTCCACGACCCCGAGGGACGGCCGCTCGCGATCATGTCGCACGT
>CATPBM010000080.1 GCA_955652625.1 uncultured Steroidobacteraceae bacterium | reverse complement strand
TTATCAACGCCCTGGAAATGGGACGGCCGACACTTCGCAGTTGCGCTACAAGTTCTGACACAACGGCTTCCAGCGCCTGTGCCCGTTCCGGCTCAAGCCGGGCTCTGGTTGCCGACGCGTCCGATTGTCTTCGCGTGCACAGACTGAGTTGGTTTAAGCGGCTGCCGCTAAGGGAGGAGATATGTCTGTTACGATCGCACAAGCAAACCCGCTGGCCGCGGCAAGCCCGCTAGAGAGCTTTCAGCGCGACGGCTACGCGATCTTCAGGGGAGTGCTGGATCCCGCGCTCGTCAGCGAGGCAAGCGGTCACGTCAAATGGCTGCAGGCACGCAATCCTGAGGTTCGACCCGAGAATCTAGACCATCAATTACTCGGCAAGGATCCCTTCTGGCTGCGCTTGGTGAGCGACTGCCGGCTGCTCGATATCGCCGAGCTGTTCATTGGTTGTAACATCGCTCTGTTCGCTTCGCACTACATCTGCAAGCCACCGGGCGACGGCCAACCCGTCCTCTGGCACCAGGATGGCAGCTATTGGCCGCTCGAGCCGATGGAGGTCGTGTCGCTGTGGCTAGCCGTGGACGACTCGACTCCGGAGAACGGCTGTATGCGTGTGATTCGCGGGACACAGCAGCTCGATTTGCAGCAGTTGAAGACCCGGACCGAGATTGCGAACGTGTTGCGATCCGGCATGGACGACGCGTCGGTGGATGAATCCAAGGCCATCGACGTTGTGCTCAGGGCCGGAGACGTTTCCGTGCATCACCCGAACGTGGTACACGGCTCCAGGGCCAATACTTCTTCGAAACGCAGGTGCGGACTCACGATTCGATACATTCCGACGACCACTCGAATCGTTTCGCGCGAGCCCTGGCCTTCGGCTTTCCTTCTGCGCGGCGCGGCCGTGCCGGGCGTCAACAGCTATCTGCCGCTTCCGAAGTATCGGGACGGTGAGCATATGTCCTTTCAGGACCGCGACGCTTGGTCTTGACACAGGAACCGCTTCCCGCGGCAGGGGGTCCCGGACGAGCGGGTGAATATACGGGATGGGGCAGATCAGGCGACAAGACTACTACATCGGTCGAATCACGAACCGCCGACTCGCACACCGAGGTAGGTGGGCGCCCTCCTCAGCACTCAATCCATAGAGCGCCAGACGGCCTCACCTAATCAGTAAGGTGTTGGCTTTATGGCGCTTCCCAGCTCGTGCGAACTCGCGATCCGCAGTCACCAGCGTAAGTCCCTCTGCTAACGCCGCCGCAAGGTGCAATGCGTCCAAGGTGCGCAGCGAACTGTCCATCGAAGCGACCAACAGGCGCGCCTTGATAAAGTGTTCTGTGTTCAGGGAAATTCGTCGATAAAAGCCTTCAGCAACGTGATTCGAGAACAAATCAAGAATCTCCTTGGCCTGCCGCTCCCGTAGCTCATCCAGCCGGTACTTCTTCGAGATCAGGGAGCAAAACTCGACTTCGCTCAGAACGCTGATGACCGGAGTCTTGAGTTGCCGCAGTGCCTTTTCCGCGGCTGCGCTGAGCGGCTCGGGACAGTAATAGGCGCCTAGGATGCTGGTATCGACATAGGCGCTTTCATCGACCATCTCGTTCCTCACGCAGCAATTGCACGGCCGGTGTTCCGGCGCGGCCTATCCCCTGTCGAAACTCTGTGAGCGACGGCAGCAACTTCACGGGCTTCGGCGCAGGAATGAGCTTCGCCACCGCCTTGCCTTGGCGAGTGATAACAATCTCCTCGCCGGCCTCCGCGCGATCTATTAGATCTGGCAGCTCCTGGCGCGCCTGCTTAATTCCTACGTGTTTCACAATGGTCTCCGACACTGTGTACACCATAAGTGTACACATTAATGTATAACCAGTCAACCCTTGGTTGATGCAATCGGGTGCGGCTTCACCCGGGGTAGTCGCGTCCTCCCACGGCGCCTAACGGTCGGCTCACGTCCCTCCGGTCATGCGTGCGCCCCATCAGAACCCGCCATGCAGCGCGGCGGCGCTGGTCGATTCACTCTGCCCTAGCGTAGAGTTAAGCGCATGCATGAAGCCCGGTGTGGTGGGCAAGGAATGCGCCGGGATCGCCTTCGGACGATTGGCCCGCGGCTTGTTGCCTGCCGCTCTTTCTTCGGACGCGCACTGCTCACGGCCTTCGCGTTGGCCTGCGCGACCGCCGTGCCGGCGAGCGCCGCAGATGCAGCAGCCCGTCCTGCACCGCGCGCGCCAGGGCTCGCGCCGCTCCCCAGGGTCACCTCACCCAGGCTCTACGTGATCGATTGCGGCACGCTCGTCTACAACCGTCCCGAGGAGTACAACCTCACGCGGGAAGAAGTAGCCGACACCAACATGTCGGTGCCGTGCTTCCTCGTCATCCACCCGAAGGGAATCCTGCTCTTCGATACCGGGCTCTCCGATCGCCTGGTGGGCCGGCCGCTCTACGAGAACGTGGATGGCGGCTACGGGCAGATCAAGTTCAATAGCCTCCGCAGCCAGCTTGCCGATATCGGTGTAACGCCCGCGGACATTACCTACCTCGCGATCTCGCACTCGCATTTCGATCACGTCGGCAACGCCAACGACTATGCGGGCTCGACCTGGTTGGCGCAGAAGGCGGAGCATGACTTCATGTTCGGCACCAAGGCGGATCGCGCGTACGTCCCGCTCTATGCGGCGCTCGCCCATGCCCGCACGGTGGTGTTCGACGGCGATCACGACGTATTCGGCGACGGCACCGTGATTCTCAAGTTTACGCCTGGGCACACCCCGGGGCATCAGGCGCTCTACGTGAAGCTCGCGAAAACGGGCGGCGTCGTGATCTCGGGAGATCTCTATCACTACGCCGAGGAGCGGACGCTGCACCGTATGCCGAATGAGGAAAAGAGCACAGCCACTCCGAGCTCGCGCGAGATGATCGAGCGGTTCCTAAAGGAAAAGAACGCGCAGCTCTGGATCGGCCACAGCACCGCATTCTTCAAGAATGCGATCAAGTCGCCCGGCTGGTACGACTGAGCAGACTGATCAGAGCGATCGGTTATCCTTCCATCCCATTCCGCCGGGTGACCGGACCCGTGCCAGAATGCAAAATCGTCACGGACTCAAACCACGTGGCGGAGTGAGTGTCGCATGGACTACATCCAGTTCGGGCAAACGGACCTCAAGGTGTCGCAGCTTTGCCTCGGCACCATGTCGATGGGCAGCTCCGCCTGGAAGAGCTGGGTGCTCGACGAGACTGACTCGGTTCCGATCCTGCGGCGCGCCTTCGACCTCGGCATCACCTTTTTCGACATGGCCGACTGGTATTCCACCGGCCGCAATGAGGAGGTCGTGGGCCGGAACTTGCTGAAGATGACCCGACGCGAGCGGCTGGTGCTCGCAACCAAGGTCTTCTACCCGATGAGCGACGACCCGAGCGATCGAGGTCTGTCACGCAAGCACATCGCGATCTCGATCGACCGGTCGCTTAAGCGGATAGGCACCGACTATGTCGACCTCTACGTGATCCACGCTTTCGATGCTGACACGCCCGTCGAGGAGACCATGGAGGCGCTGCACAACACTGTCCGTGCCGGCAAGGTGCGCTATCTCGGCGCGTCCACCATGTATACGTGGCAGTTCGCGAAGATGAACCACGTGGCGGCCGTGAACGGCTGGACGCCATTCGTGAACATGCAGTGCCAGTACAACCTGCTGTACCGCGAGGAAGAGCGGGAGATGCTCCC
>CATPBM010000079.1 GCA_955652625.1 uncultured Steroidobacteraceae bacterium | reverse complement strand
TCCGGTGTCGGGCCAACAGCGCACACGGTTACATAGGACCCGGTGACCACGGCGGCGGGCTTGAGCTGCTTCAGGCAGGTTATTTCGTTCTCGACGCGCCGGATCAGTTCAGCATCGGTGAAGGCGGCGCGAATTTCTCACCGCGGTCCACCTTGGCGATGAACTCGATCTTTTCCTTGGTGAGACGGGGCTCCATCCGCGCCAAGGTAAAGCCGTGCTTTTCGATCATGCCCTCGAAGTCGCCGCCGCTACGTCCTTCGGCCGGGGGAACGCCGCTGCCATCTCACGCAGCCAGGCAAGGAGCTGCTGCACCTTCGGCATCGTGACGTACATCTCCGGGCACACGAAGTAATAGGAGCGCGGACACTGCACGATGCGCTCACTGGCCTGCATGATGCGGCCGGTTGCCAGGTCAGGCGCCGCGAGCGACCAGCGCGTGAGTGCCAGGCCTTGTCCCTGCTCGGCGCCGGCCAGCACTGTCAATGAGTCGTCGTAGGCAGTACCCCGCTCCTGCCAAGCGACCGTGACGCCGGGGTGCAGCCACAGCGCCCATTCTTCGTCGGAGGAGTGAAGCAGGGGAAAGCGCTGCAGATCCGCGGCGTCGCGCAGCGGACCGTATCTCGCCAGCACCTCACGCGTGCACACGGGCACAAACCACTCATCCATGAGCTTCTCGCTATAGAGGCCTGCGCTCGGGCCGGTGCTCATGCGCACGGCCGCATGAAAGTCGCTGCTCGCGAAGTCGACCGGCGCGCGCGAGGTGTGAATGCTCAGCTCGATCTCAGGATGGCGGTCATGAAACTGCGGCAGACGGGGCAGCAGCCATTTCTGCAGGTAGGAGGCTAGCGTGCTGATTCTGAGCGCACCGCTCAGCCGGTCCTGACGCAGATGCTGCATCGACTGTTGCAGCGTACCCAGTCCGCGCCGCACGCCCGGGAGCAGCACTTCGCCTTCGGCGGTCAGGGTGACGCTGCGTCCCTTACGCCGGAAAAGCGGCACGCGCAGGTATTGCTCGAGTGTGCGTATCTGCATGCTCACCGCCGCGGGCGTCACGTGCAGCGCCTCCGCCGCCTCCGTGAAGCTTAGGTGCGAGGCGACGCTTTCGAACACCCGCAGAGCGTTCAGGGGCAACCTTTCGAACCCTGGCAACCGTTTAGGTTTTCTTAACCTTCTATCAGACATCGCGTTTGCTGATCGTGCGCCTGGCGCCGATTATATACACCATCAAGTAGGAGGTATTCGTTATGAAAACCAGTAACTTAGTAACGCTGATCATAGCACTGATCATCTCGACCGGAGGATTTGAGGCGATCAATCTTCTCTTCACGCACGCCTCAAGCAGCCATGAGCGGCCATCCGCGGCGCTGCTCGTGCGCCGCTAAGGAGGCCGCCATGGCAGTCCGCGCTGAAATCGAATTTCTCGCCCCTGGGACCGAGCGCCCCTTTACCTATGCGCACGAGACGCCGTCCGGTGCCGAACCGGAGACCGCGCGCTTCGTAGGCCACGCGGTAGAGATCCGCGACCTGCGCGGCGGGGAGGTGCTGCGGCTCGATGAGCATGGTGGGACGCTCGGGCGTTGGCCAACGCGGGTACAACGCTTCGATGACGACGATTACATACGCGAGCGCTACTACCCCGAAAGCGCCGAGATCATCCAGGCCGCCCTGGGGGCCGACCGCGTCGTCGTCTTCGATCACAACGTACGTCGTGGTGGATCCTCTGCTCCGCGCGCCGACGCACACGCCGTCGGCCGGCCGGTGCATCACGCGCACACCGATTACACGCCGCGCTCGGCGCTTGATCGTCTGCGCCACGAGTTGGGGCTGCATGCCGAGGCGGGACTGTCGCGCTACCTGCAGATCAACCTCTGGCGGCCGATCCGCGGCCCGCTGCGGGATGCGCCGCTCGCGCTGTGCGACGCTACGAGCGTCGCACTAGATGCCCTGCGCGCCGTCGAGCTGCGCTACCCGGAGCGCACCGGCGAGATCTACTACCTCATGCACGAGCCCGAGCAGCGTTGGTACTTCGCCTCGGATATGACGGTCGATGAGGCGTGGCTGTTCAAAAACTTCGATTCGGCGCCTCCCGGACCGGGCCGTGCCGCGCCGCACAGCGCGTTCACGGATCCGGGTCATCCGAACGTCCCACCGCGCGAGAGCGTCGAGGTCCGCGCACTCGCGCTCTTCCAGTGAAAGAGCGACCGGCAATCAGGGTTGGCTGTCGGAATCACGAAAATGCTCCGCGCCCTAAGCCCTGGCCTACGGCTCGGCCTGATTTGCGTGCGACGGACGCAGTGAACCGCGCTCGCGGAAACGCCAGGCGAATTCCCACAACTCAACGGTTCTCTGAGGCCATGCTGAAGAACCGCTTCGTGTGGGAATTTTGTGGGAATAAGCCCTGCTTTTCGCTGCTCAGTCGTGACAAATGCAACGGGTATCCCGCGAGCAGCGTTAGTTAGATCAGTCACTGACGAATGTGCAAAAAATCTCTCGAAAATTTGTAAACCGGAGGTCATCTGTTCGAATCAGATAGCCGGCATCACCTTATAGGGCGTTTTTCGCGCACGACTGGCGTTGTGCCGTCGTTTTGCACAGAGTCGGCACAGTTGATCGGGCCATCATACCGATGCTCAACCTCCGCTGGCGCGCGCGCCACGCCCACCTCACTCTCGGTAGCCCACCATGCGCGTCACACGTCGCACGGTGGCATCCGTCCTTGTTTCGGCTAGGTGACCGTCGCGGTCGCGATGCTCACGGCAATGCAAAGCCCGACCACGAGAATCAGTGGAGCATTCCACCGCTCCAAGAGCACAAAACCCGTGACCGCAACCGCTACGTCAACGCTGCCCCGAATGCAGGCTCTGCGGGTCCGACAGCTTCCACCGCGTGGCCGTCATCCGTGTAACCTCAATCTGCCTGACGGTCATAGGTCACTTGGCCTGTCACGAGCGCACTAGATCCGTCCAAGAAGTAAAAGAACTACAAGGATGATCAAGATGACGCCGATTACGCCAATCCCCCCGTGCCCGTAACCGTACCCATATCCACCGAAGCGGCCACTGAAGCCGCCGAATAGGGCGATGACCAGGATGATTACAATAATGAGTCCTAGTGACATCGTCGTATCTCCTTTTTGGTTGAGCAGTAATAACGGCTGCAGTTGCTCTGCTAAGTCTATCCTTCATAGACGACGGGCGTCTCGACCGATCCAAGTAGAGCCGCTTGGGTGGCCGCCCGGCCTGGCATGCAGATATGTCGACGTTTCGACGCTGTCATGCATCCCACGGCCGACGGGGTTATGCATTACTCGGCCTGCGCCGATTTGATCCCCGATTGTTCAGCGATATCGCTTGGAGCACGAGCACTGTCGCACATAGAACCATTCAGCACGTCTATGCTTTACAGTGGTCACTACATTTGGCCGCCACGGTCACGACGTTGATGAGCCTGCAGACCTTCGGCGCCTGCCTGTCAAATGGCTTTCGCTGATCGCGCCTTGAGAGCAGCAATTGCAACCAGCACGGCGAGAAAACAGAAATCCCGGCCGTCGATGTGAACGGAAAAGACGGCTTGAAAC
>CATPBM010000078.1 GCA_955652625.1 uncultured Steroidobacteraceae bacterium | reverse complement strand
CTCTTATACACCGCGCGTTCGGGCAGGAAGGAAGCGGGAAGCGTGACGTCGGCTACGTGGTCGCCGACCTGCAAGCGCAACCTCGCGCTCGCGATGGTGGACGCACCGTACATCCCGGTCGGTTCCACGCTCTGGGCCGAGATCTATCTGAACCGCGAGCTCGCATGGGAGCGGCGCATGGTCCGGGCTCAGGTCGTGGAGCGGCCTTTCTACGCCCCGCCGCGGCGCCGCGCGACGCCGCCAGCGGACTTCTGATGATCGCAACCCAGTCAAAACCCCTGGCCGACCGGCCCTGGCTTGACCCGGCCGCCAGCGCGCAGATCCTCCTTGACCGGGTCAGCAAGACCTACGGCGCGCACGCCGCAGTCGATGAGGTCAGCCTGAGCATCTACAAGGGCGAGATGTTCGCGCTGGTCGGCGCCTCGGGCTGCGGCAAGACGACGCTGCTGCGCATGCTTGCCGGGTTCGCCCACCCGAGCAGCGGACGGATCTTCATCGACGGTGTGGAGATGGGTGCGGTTCCGCCGCATGAGCGTCCGGTCAACATGATGTTTCAGTCCTACGCGCTCTTTCCGCACATGACGGTGGAAAGCAACATCGGCTATGGACTGCGGCGCCTGCCGCTCGACCACGCCGCCCGCAGGCAACGCATCCAGGAAGCCCTCGACATGGTGCAGCTCGGCGCCCTCGCACAGCGCAAGCCGCATCAGCTCTCCGGAGGGCAGCGACAGCGCGTCGCCCTGGCCCGGGCCCTGATCCGCCGCCCCAAGGTGCTGCTCCTGGATGAGCCGCTGTCGGCGCTGGACAAGAAGCTGCGCGAGCAGACGCAATTCGAGCTGATGGACCTGCAGTACAAGCTCGGCATCACCTTCATCGTTGTCACCCACGATCAGGATGAGGCGATGGCGCTGGCGACCCGCATCGCGGTCATGGACCACGGCCAGGTCGTGCAAGTGGGTACCGCTGCGGAAATCTACGAGTTCCCCCGCAGCCGCTTCGTGGCAGACTTCGTCGGGACCACGAACCTGTTCGAGGGCACCGTGAGCTCCTGCGAGCCGGGCCTGATCCGCGTGCAGTGCGCCGAGACCGGCGGGGAGCTCATGGTGGATGATGCCGGGGCGTTCGCGGTCGGACAGCGCGTGTGGGTGGCGTTGCGCCCCGAAAAGGTGCGGCTGGGCAAGCAGCCCACAAGTGGTGCACGCGTCAATCAGCTGCGTGGCACGGTCTGGGAGCTTGGGTACCTTGGCAACCGCTCGACCTATCGGATCAGAACCACAAGTGGCAAGTTAGTTACCGTCTTCGCCCAGAACGAGCGCCGCACGTCCGAGGCGGCCATCGACTGGAGCGATGAGGTGTTCGTGAGCTGGAGCGCAGATGCAGCGGTGCTGCTGCAGTCATAGACTGCGCTGAACCGAGACTTTAGGGGAGGGCGTATGAAGAATTGGACTCGCGCAATCGGCGCAATGATCGGCCTGCCGCTCGCAGCAGTCTGCCTGCTTGTCGCGCTCCCCCGGGCCGTGTGCGCGTCTGATGCGGTCTCCACAGTCGCCGGCGGCGCGGCGGCTCCCGCCGAGGGTGGCGGCGGTACGGCCACGCGCGCGGAAGGGTTGCAGGAAGTCGTGGTGACGGCGACCCGTCACGAGGAGGCCCTGAGCAAGGTGCCGATCAGCGTCACGGCTTTCACCCAGGAGACTATGGATCAGAAGGGCATCAAGGACTTTCTGGACGTCGCACGTTTCACGCCCGGGGTGACGATCGATAGCTCCCAGACCAATGCCATCTCAATACGCGGCATCTCCTCTTCCGGGGGCGCCGGCACGACGGGCATCTATATCGACGACACGCCCATTCAGATGCGCTCGGTGGGCTTCAATCCCGACGACGCACTGCCCAAGACCTTCGATCTCGAGCGCGTGGAGGTGCTGCGCGGGCCGCAGGGCACGCTATTCGGAGCGGGCGCCGAAGGTGGGGCGGTGCGCTACATCCTGACACCGCCCAGTGTCAGCAGCTCGAGCAGCTACTTACGGAGCGAGGCGTCCTACACACAGTACGGGCGACCGAACTTCGAGCTGGGCATCGCCCATGGACAGCCGATCATTGACGGCACGCTCGGTGTGCGTGCCAGTGTCTGGTACCGATGGGACGGTGGCTGGATCGACCGCGTGGACCCGACGACTGCTGCGACCGTCGAGCACGGTGTCAACCACGCCGGCACGATGGTCGCGCGCCTCGCAGCGCTCTGGCAGCCGGCCGCCTCGTTCAGCGTCACGCCGAGTATCCTGTACCAGAACGCCAAGAAGCACGATGACTCGACTTACTGGCCGGCATACTCCAACGCCGGGGCGGGGCATTTCAATACGGCGACCCCGGAGCGGATCCCGAACGACGATGAATATTATCTTGCGGCACTGAAGCTGCAATGGGACTTCGGCAAGAGCCAGATCATCTCCAACACCTCCTACTACCATCGCAAGCAGATCACCGCCTACCAGGGTACCGTCTACGACCTGAGCTACTACCAGAGTAACGCGGGCTCCTTCTTCGGCCTGGTCTGCGTGCCAACCGGCGTCGCGGGAACCTGCCCCTCTCCCCCGCTGCTCGACGGCAACGGCATTCACCTGCCGGCGGGCTTCACGAATTACCAGACGCCCAACATCATGACGAACTCGCAGAAAAGCTACACGCAGGAGCTGCGCTGGCAGTCGACCGACGAGTCCTCAAAGTGGCGCTGGACGCTGGGAGTGTTCTGGCAACTCGCGAAGGAAGGCAGCATCGAGGAGCTGAGGGACACGCAGATCATCCCATTCTTCAATTATCTCTACGGCATCGACCCCACGAGCGCGAGCTACTACGGTCCCTATTACTCGTGCCCCACCAACGTCAACTACACGGCCATTCCCGCCTGTGACATCTATTACAACAACAACACGACCTTTGACCGCCAGATCGCCGGCTTCGGCGAGCTGAGCTACGCCTTCACAGACTGGTTCCGTTTGACGCTCGGGGAGCGTGTAGCGCGCACCTCGTTCTCACTCACTCACTACTCCGACGGCCTGGAGAATTTCGGCCCGAGCCCGGCGAACGCGAATCAACGCGAGACGCCCAATACCCCTAAGGTCACCGCCTCGTTCCAGGTCGACCCGAACGACCTCTTTTACGCCACCTACGCCAAGGGCTTCCGTGTCGGCGGCGGCAATGCGCCGCTGCCGCCGTATTGCGGGCCGGATCTC
Organism: uncultured Steroidobacteraceae bacterium; assembly: GCA_955652625.1. Taxonomy (GTDB): domain Bacteria; phylum Pseudomonadota; class Gammaproteobacteria; order Steroidobacterales; family Steroidobacteraceae; genus 13-2-20CM-66-19. Next base: position 1,188 of record CATPBM010000078.1, on the reverse strand, counting down.
GCCGCGGCCGGGTATCCGAACGGCGCACCGCTCACCTACAAGTCCGACTCCACGCAAAGCTACGAGATCGGCTCGAAGAACACCTTCGGACAGGCGTTGCGCATCGCCACCAGCGTCTACTACATCAAGTGGAACGGCATCCAGCAGAGCCTCTACGTTGCCGGCGCCTGCGGCCTGCAATTCACGGACAATCTGGGCACGGCCGTCGCCTGGGGCGGAGACCTGCAGGCGGAGCTGGCGCTCGGGGCGGTGCACATCGATTTTGCGACGGGCTACACCAGTGCCCGCTACACGAAGAACTCACCGCCCAACTGTGATCCTACCGGCGCGGGGATCCCCTGCAAGGCGAGCAACGGCGATGCGATTTCCGGACAGGCGGCAATTAACTACGAGCCTGGTCTGAATCCGCCCTTTACCGTGGCACTGGGCGCGCAGTACGGCTTCAGGCTCGGGCAGCGGGACGCCTTCGTGCGCGCCGACTGGCAATACCAGAGCCGCAATCCCTGGCTGTCGGCGCTGCAGGATCCTCGTAACACGGCGCAGTACAACCCGTTCACCTACACGCTGGCCTCGACGAGCTTCACCTCCGCTCGCGCCGGCGTGTATCTCGGCGAGTGGCAGCTCGCCTTGTTCATCGACAATGTGTTCGACTCCCATAGGGTGACCGGCTACGCGTTGGGACAGCCGGCCGGGGTGCCCACGGTGCAGGAGAACGATTACACCTATCGCCCGCGCTCCATCGGCATCAACGCCAACTGGCACGCGGGACACTAGGGAGGGGCGAGCGGTGAGCGCGCAGAACGCGGGCAGTGTGGCGCAGGCGCCGGTCGCGCCGTGGTCCGCCGATCGCTGTGCCGCGGCGATCGCCGCCCAGCGCGCCGGTCATGCGCTCAGCCGCGAGTTCTACTGCGATCCGGAGCTCTTCGAGCGCGAGGCACGGCGGCTCATCCTGCGTCATTGGCATTGCGTGGGGCACCACAGCCAGCTACGCGTCCCCGGCGATTTTTTCACCATCGAGATCTGCGGCGAGTCGCTCATCATCGTTTGCGGACCGGACCGCGAGATACGTGCGCTGCTGAACGTCTGCCGCCATCGCGGCTCACGCGTCTGCACGGAGCGTGCGGGGACTGCGCGCGGCGGGGTGTTCGTATGCCCCTACCACGCGTGGACCTACGGCCTCGACGGGCG
>CATPBM010000077.1 GCA_955652625.1 uncultured Steroidobacteraceae bacterium | reverse complement strand
GCGGCATTCACCACCGCACGCGCGCGTATGAGGCGACGCTCCCCGTCCCTGCTCAGCGTCACCTCCCACGAGCCATCCTGCGGTGTCAGCCGCTCGCAGCGCGTGCCGAGCAGCACGGTCGCGCCGCGCGCGCGCGCATCGAGCGCGTTGAGCACCACGAGCCGCGAGTCATCCACCTGGCCGTCGGAGTACACGAAGCCGCGCCGGTAGCCCGCCTTGAGCGCGTCGCCTGCGATGTGCGTGCGCAGATCCACGCTTGCTGAGGCGGCCAGGCGCGCGCGCGCGGCCAGATGATCGTAGAGAAAGAGCCCGGCGCGAATCATCCATGCGGGGCGCAGGTGCGCGGCGTGCGGCATGACGAAGTGCAGCGGACGCATGATGTGCGGGGCGGCAGCCAGCAGCACTTCGCGCTCTCTGAGGGACTTGCGCACCAGCCCAAAGTGGAACTCCTCGAGGTAGCGTAGGCCGCCGTGGATGAGCTTGGTGCTTGCGGAGGAGGTGTGCGCGGCGAGGTCATCCTGCTCGCACAGCGTCACCTTGAGGCCGCGCCCGGCAGCGTCGCGTGCGATGCCAGTGCCGTTGATGCCGCCGCCGACGACCAGCAGGTCGCAGCTCATCGCCGGTTCGCTCACGCCCGGCGCGGCGCCTGCCGTCCGTAGTAGTCCGGGTAGTCCTCGGACAGTCCCTTGAAGCGGCGGTGAATCCACAAATACTGCTCGGGGGCGAGTCGCACCTGGGCCTCGATCATACGATTGAAGCGCTCGGTGTCGGCCACCGGGTTGTCGCTCGGGAAGTCCTCGAGCGGAGGATGGATGGTCGCCCGATAGCCCTGAGTTCCCGGCAAGCGCTGCAGGAAATAAGGCAATACCGTGGCCCCGGTCATGCGCGCCAGGCGCGAAGTGAGGGTGTTGGTGGCGGCCGGAATGCCGAACATCGGCACCATTTCCGCACCCTTCTTACGATAGCTCTGATCCGGGGCGTACCACACGCATTCGTTGTTCTTCAAAGCGGTGATGAATGCGCGGATGTCATCCCTGGGAATGCCGCGTGTGCCATACCCTTGGCGGAAGCGATGCAGGGCGTACGCCAGCACCTCATTCCTGGTCGGCCGGTACAGGAAGCCGACGGGAGTGATCTCGGCCAGAGTGCGGCCCGCCATTTCCATGGGCGTGAAATGAGCGGTGAGCAAAATGACCCCCCGGCCGCGAGCCAGCGCCGCCCGCAGGTGCTCGGTCCCCTCGACGCGCGTGATGCTGGCGAGCCGCTCGGAGGTGCTCCACCACGCGAACGGGATTTCCAGGAGCGCAATCCCCAGGCTGGCGAAATGCTCTTTGAGCAGATGCTCGCGCGCCTGTGGGGTGAGCTCCGGCATGCACAGCTCGATATTGCGCCGCGCCGTTCTGATGAAACCGATTGGCAGATGTCGCAGCACGGCGCCCAGCGCGCGCCCCAAGGCGACGATGGAGGCGAATGGCAGCAACGCCACCAGGCGCAATAGTCCCAGACCAATCCACGTGAGCCAGTATCTGGGGGCGAGGAGCCGCAATCGCATTGGATACCCGAAAGGTGCGCGCAAGGCTTGTATCGACGCCAGAATAGCTCATTCCGGGGCGCCATCCATCTGTGATCCAATGTCGTGAATGAGCAGCGCTGATCCGTACCTCGAGGTGCGCCTCGCGCACGCCAATCTGCGCCGCGGCGGCCGCGAGGTGCTCAAGCGTGTCAGTTGGACGCTTCGCCCCGGGCAGCGCTGGGTGCTGGCCGGCGCCAACGGCGCTGGTAAGACGCAACTGCTGAAACTCGTTGCCGGTGTTGTGTGGCCCGCGCCCGCGGCGCGGCCGGTGCGGTGCTATCGGCTCGGCCGGCAACACGCGAGCGCACCCTTTGCGATCAAGGACGAGATTGCCTATCTGGGAGCCGAGCGCCAGGACAAGTACGAGCGCTACGGCTGGGACATGACCGCGCAGCGCATTGTCGGCACGGGCCTGTATCGCACCGACATTCCCCTCGATGTGCTCAGCGCTGCGGAGCGGCGCGGAGTTCGCGCCGTGCTCAGCGCCTGCGGATGCGTGCAGCTCGCGCGGCGGCAGTTCCTGTCCCTCTCATACGGGGAGCGGCGCGTGATCCTGCTGGCGCGCGCGCTGGCATCGCGGCCGCGGCTGCTGTTGCTCGATGAAGTGTTGAACGGTCTCGATGAGCGCAACCGCTCGCGCATCCTGCGCTGGCTCGCTCGGCCGACGCGGCGTCTGCCGTGGGTGCTCGCCACGCATCGCCTCGAGGACGTGCCGACCGGCGCCACTCACGCGCTGATTCTGAATTGCGGCCGGGTCGCCTACTCCGGGCCGCTGCACCGCGCGCCGCTATCGCACTGGCTCGCCGGCCGAGGCGGTCACGCGCTCGAGGCCAGTGCGCGGCACCCGCGCGCGCGGCGCCCGGGGCGCAGGCTGGTACGGCTCAGGAACGCCGGGGTGTACCTGGAGCAGCGCCGCGTACTCGCCGGAGTGTCGCTCACGGTGCATGCCGGAGACTGGTGGGTCGTCCACGGTCGCAACGGCTCGGGCAAGACGACGCTGCTGCGCACGCTGTATGGGGATCATGGCGTTGCCGCCGGCGGCGTGATCGAACGTGCGGGGCTCGCCCCCGGGGTGTCGCTCGAGTCTTTCAAAAGACGCGTCGGGCTCGTCGCGCCGCACCTGCAGGCCGATCATCCCCGGCGGCTGACTGTCGCCGAGGTCGTACAATCCGGCCGGCATGCGAGCATTGGGTTGAATGATGCGCCCACTGCGGCGGATCGGGCCGCGGCGCGGCGTGCGCTCGCATCGTTCGGGCTGACCCGGTTCGCGACACGCACGCTCGGGGAGCTCTCGTACGGGCAGTCGCGCCGCGTGCTGTTCGCGCGCGCCTGGGTGCGCGAGCCGCACTTGCTGCTGCTCGATGAGCCGTTCGCCGGCGTCGACGCTGCCACGCGCCGCGTGCTCCTGCGGCGCGTTCGGGCACTCGCCGCCAGGGCGACCGCAGTGGTAGTCACCGCGCATCGGCGCGAGGATTGGGCCGCCTGTGCCACTCATGAGCTCGAGCTCGCCGCGGGGCGCGCGCTGTATTGCGGTCCCGCGCGCCAGGCGCGGGTTCCCGGGCACTGAGGGGGTGGCGGAACTTGCGCCGACAGCTGGCAGCCCTGTTTCTCTTCTGCATCATCGACACGCTCGGGTTCGGCATACTGATCCCCCTCGTGCCGTACATGGCCGACCGTTTCGGGACGGCCCCGCAGTTCATCACCCCCGTGCTTGCAAGTTACTCGCTGTGCCAGCTGATCGCCGCTCCCTGGTGGGGACGGCTGAGCGATCGCTACGGGCGGCGGCCGATCCTCATGACGAGTCTTGCGGGCGCGTGCGCGTCGTACGTGCTGCTTGGCTGCGCGCGCAACATCTGGTGGCTGCTCGCATCGCGCATGCTCGCCGGCTGCATGGCCGGCAACATCGCCGCCGCCTTCGCCTACGCCTCGGACGTCAGCACGCCGGCGAAGCGCGCGGCCACCCTCGGGTTGATCGGCGCGGCCATCGGCATCGGCTTCACGCTCGGGCAGCCCGTCGGGGGATTGCTTGCCGGCAAGGATGCGCACAGCGCGAATTTCGTCCTGCCGGCAGTGGTCTCCGCATGCACCAGCGTGGTCGCGATCCTGCTCGTCAGATTCGTACTGCCCGAGAGTCACACCGCGGAGCATCGGCGCGCGCTCCCGGATGAGCCGCGACGCGGGTCGTGGCGGCTGCTGCGCGAGCGCGCGGGGCTTGCGTTCCTCGCAGCCGCGACACTCGTTGTGACTTACTCGCAAGCCATTCTCGAGTCGATTTTCGCCATCTTCGCGCTGCACCGCTACGGCTTCGGGCCGCGCGCGGTGGGATTTCTGCTGCTGGGGGTCGCGCTGCCGGCACTGCTTATGCAGGGCGGGGTGGTGCGCGTGCTCGCGCCGCGGCTCGGGGAGGCGCGACTCGCGAGCTGTGGCGTGCTGGTCTATGTGGCGGGGCTCGTGGCGCTCGGGACGGCCGCCACGCTCGCTGTGACCATCATCGGTCTGATGTTGTGCGGCGTCGGCCTCGGAGCCTACAACCCGAGCGCGTTCGCGCTCGCCTCGAAACAGTCGCGCGAACACGACCGCGGCGCGGTGCTGGGTGCCTATGTGGCGAGCGCGAGTCTCGCGCGCGTGCTCGGCCCGCTTACCTCCGGGTCCATCTACGCGCTGCTCGGGCCGGCGGCGCCGTTTCTGGTGGGTGCGTGCGTCACATTGCCCGCTGCATGGCTCGTGCGCCGCTCGCCTGCGAGTGCGTCCGCCTAAGCCGGCGCCGGACCCAGCGCCACCTCGACGGCGCCGTCGACGACCCGGACCGCATGTGTGGGCAGCGGCACCACGGCGGGGGGCCCCAGGACGCGTCCGTCGCGAATGTCGAACGATGCGCCGTGCAGCGGGCACACCAGCCGCGTCGCGCGCAGGCGCCCCTCGCACAGGCGCGCGTGCGCATGCGTGCAGACGTTGTCGAGCGCGAACACGCCCTCGCGGGTGTGACAGACCACGATCTCGCGTCCGTCAAGGATGCAGGCCCGCATGCTTCCCGGCGGAAGCTCGGCGAGCTTCAGCACGGCCTGAAACTCGCCCATGGCGCTCCTAAAACGCGATCTCGGTCTGGAAGATCGACACGGCCTGGCCACTGATCCATACGCCGGCGAGGTCGGACCCGGTGAATTCGAGCTCGACCTCGACGCGTCCGGGCCGGTGCAGGGAGTGTCCCTGAATGCCGGTAAAGCGCGCGCGCGCACCGCTGCGGGCGAGCAGCCCGAGGTGCGCAAGATACGCACCGAGGAGCCCGTGCGCATTGCCGCTGACCGGGTCCTCGGAGATCCCGAGTGCCGGACAGAACATGCGCGACTCGGTCAGATGGTCCGCCGCGTTCGGCTTTAGGGTGAAGACGAAGTAGCCCGCGGCGCCGATCTGCGCCGACAGGGTCGTGAGGCGCGCGAGATCGGGTTTGAGCTGCTTCAGGTGCTCCGGCCCGCGCACGCCGATCAGCAGCCGCGTGCCGGCCGCGCCGACGATGCGCAGAGGCAAGCGCGTGTCGAGACTCTCGGAGGCGAGTGCCAGCGCATCGAGAACCGCCAGGCGCTCGCGATCGTTGAGCTCGCGCCCGAGGAGCGGCGGCGCGCGGCGGATGGCGATGCGGCGGTCCTCGTCGTTGCCGCGCACCTCGACGTCGACGATGCCCGCCTTGGACTTCTGGCGCTGCCAGCGCGGCGCCTCGTGGCGTCGCGACAGCACGTACTGCGCGGCGACGGTGGCGTGGCCGACGAAGCCGGCCTCACTGCGCGGCGTGAAGAAGCGCGCACGCACGGTGTGATCGTCGCCGTCGGGCGAGAGAATGAAGGCGGTCTCGGCGTTATTGAGCTCGCGGGCGATCGCGAGCATCTGCGCCTCGGTAAGCGCATCGGCGTTCAGCACCACTCCGGTCGGGTTGCCGGTAAAGGGCTCGCGGGTGAACGCGTCAACCTGATGAACCTGGATCTTCCGCGTCATCGTTTTTCATCCGCCGTCAGGACCAAAGGCCAAGCAATTCTAGTCCTCGGTGCGATCATAGCCTCAGCTCATTGCAGCGCGCGTGCAATACTGCGGCAGACTGTTCCGAAAGGCACAAGCATGGACATCGGGGTCGAGATCAGCCTGTATCCGCTGCAGCGGGACTTCGTCCCCGCTATTCGCGAGTTCCTGGGCCGCCTGAACGCGGATGCCCGGCTGCAGGTGGTCACTAACAGCATGAGCACGCAGGTCTTCGGGACGTACGAGGACGTCATGGAGGCGCTGCGCCGGGAACTGCGCACGACCCTGGAGAGTCTGCAAGGCGGAGCTGACAAGGCCGTGTTCGTGATGAAGGTGCTGGGGCCCCTCGCGCCGGCCTGACGGGAGCCGGCACGGGCTGGCGAGGTGCAGGGCGAACCGGCAAACTAGCAGATCCGGGGCAAATTCGCCTCAAACCAATCCCTCAGGGTCACGAGGAACCTGCATGGCGCTTTTGCGAGTCGTGGATCGCGACGGAGTCGAGCACGAAGTCGAGGGCAGGACCGGACTGAAGGTGATGGAGAATCTGCGGGAACTCGATTACGGCGTCGCTGCCATCTGCGGCGGAATGTGTTCCTGCGCGACCTGCCACGTGTATGTGGATCCTGAATGGAAGTCCAGACTCCCGGCGATGATGTCAGATGAGCGTGAGTTGCTCGCCGAGCTCTCGCACTACCAGGAGGGTTCGCGCCTCTCGTGCCAGATCGAATTCACTCCGGAGCTTGCCGGGTTGCGCGTCAGGATCGCGCCCGACGAATAACTGCGCCATGGCCGCCCCCAGCGTTCAGGTCGAAACCCGCGGCGCGGTCGCGCTGGTCACGCTCAACCGTCCCGACAGCGCCAACACTCTGAACCTGCAGATGGCGATGGATCTGCTCGCCGCCGCCATGACCTGCGCCCGCACCGCCGCGGTGCGTGCGGTGGTGCTGACGGGTGCCGGGCGCCATTTCTGCTTCGGCGGGGATCTGCGCGCCATGGCAACCCGCGACACCAGCGGGGATGGCTACATCCGCGAACTCACCACCTACCTGCATGCCGCGATCTCACATTTCGTGCGCATGGATGCACCGGTGGTCGCCGCCGTCAACGGCACCGCGGCAGGCGCGGGGGTCGGGCTCGTCGCCATGGCCGACCTCGCACTGTGCGCACGCAGTTCGAAGTTCAATCTCGCTTACACCAACGCGGGCCTGACGCCCGACGCCGGCACAACATTCCTGCTGCCGCGCACCGTTGGCGTGAAGCGCGCCATGGAGTTGTTGCTGCTCAACCGCACGCTGCCGGCATCCGAGGCGCTCGCCTGGGGCCTGGTCAACGAAGTGGTGGCCGACGAACAGTTGCTGACGCGCGCTCTGGAAGTTGCCGAGCAGCTCGCGCAGGGAGCGAGCGGCGCGTATGGCGCCACCAAGCGCCTGGTTGCGCAATCCCTCGGCGCCTTCGAATCGCAGATGGTTCTCGAGAGCGAGACCATCGCCGCCCACGCCGTGAGCCCGGAGGGCACGGAGGGCATCAGTGCGTTTCTGGAAAAGCGCAAACCGCAGTTCCCCGGCTAGGCTGCTCGCCAGGTCGTAAGGGAGAGGGCACATTCATGGGGTGGTTCTTCATCGCTCTGCTCGGGGCCCTGGGTCTCATCCTGCTGCGCATTTACTTCAAGCTGCGCGAGGCGCAGAGGGCGCGCGGCGCGTCCTGGGACGAGCAGATGATTGGCCAGCTGCGCTCGCACGGTTATGCGCCGTTCAATGACTACCCGGTGGATTTCTTTCTCGCTCTGCCGGATGAGGCCGCATGCCAGGGGGCGCGCGCGCGGCTCGAGCCGGAGTTCACGGTCGACGCGAGAGCGGTCGAGAAGGACAGCGACCTCGCCTTCAGCCTGCACGCGAGCAAGACCATGCGCCTGGTCGTGCCTGACATGCAGGACATCAGCCGGCGCCTGACGGCGCTCGCCACCGAGTACCACGGGCGTTACGACGGCTGGGCGGCGGGAAAGGCGGCACCCGTCGCCGTTGAGGCGGGCAAGGTTGAGGCAGGCAAGGTTGACGTCCGGGTGATCCTGAAGCGCTTTGAGACCCCGGACGAAGCTCGCGATCTCGAGCACGGCAGGTTCGAGCTGGTGCACCTTGGGGGAATGACGGTGGGGCGCGCAACGTATCAGCCTGGCTGGAAGTGGTCGACGCACGTGGGTCCTGGCCTGGGTCTGTCACGCTGTTCGGTGGAGCACGTGGGACTCGTACTCGCCGGAGTCGCCACCGCGGCGTTTGATGATGGCACGATCATCGAGCTGCGCGCAGGGCAGCTCTTCTACATCCCACCTGAGCCCCATGACAGCTGGGTGGTGGGCGATGAGCCCTATGTGTCGCTGCATTTCCTCGGAGCGGACAAATACGCGAAGGCCTGAGGCGGGCGAAGGTGAAATGTGGCGCGAGTGTCGCCGGCCGAGCTTGAGCGCTATATCCACGAGCACATTCCGCTCTCCAGGGCCATGGCCGTGTCGGTGCGCTCCGTGGAGCACGACGCCGTCATACTGCTGGCCCCGCTGGCGCCCAACATCAATCATCGCGACACCGTGTTCGGTGGCAGCGCCTCCGCGCTGGCGATCCTTGCCGCCTGGTCGCTCCTGCACGTGCGCCTGCGCGCCGAGGGCATCACCGGGCGCCTGGTGATTCAGCGCAACAGCATGGAGTACGAGCGGCCGATCGTGGGGGAATTCACGGCGCGCTCATCGCTCGAGCTGCCAGGTCAGTGGCAGAAATTCACGCACACGCTGGCGCGCAAGGGCAGGGGCCGCGTCAATGTGTCGGCGGTGCTCGAGCAAGGCGATCAGGTTGTTGGCAGATTCACGGGCGAGTTCGTCGCCTGGCGTGAGACTCGCGGCTGACCCTCAGCGCTTCTCGGTCTGGCGCTTCACGGCTTCGGCGGCGGCGGCGATGGCTGCGGGGTCGCCGAGATAGCGGCTGCCGCGGGGCCTGAGCTCCGGGTCGAGCTCATAGAGCAAGGGCACGCCGGTTGGGATGTTGAGCTCGGTGATCTCGGTCTCGGGGACATCATCGAGCATTTTCACCATGGCGCGCAGGCTGTTGCCGTGCGCCACCACCATGACGTTGCGGCCCTGGCGCAGCTCAGGCGCGATGCGCGCGTGCCAGAAGGGAAGCACGCGCGCGAGCGTGTCCTTCAGCGACTCGGTAGCGGGGAGCTGTCGCGCATCGATGCCGGCATAGCGCGGATCGAATCGAGGGTGGCGCTCATCGTCGGCGCCAAGCGGCGGCGGTGGGACATCGTAGCTGCGGCGCCAGATCTGCACCTGCGCTGCGCCGTGCTGCGCCACCGTCTGCGCCTTGTTCAGTCCCTGCAGCGCCCCGTAGTGCCGCTCGTTCAGCCGCCACGAGCGCTCCACGGGCATCCACATGCGATCCATCTCATCGAGCATGATCCACAGGGTGCGGATCGCACGCTTGAGTACCGAGGTGAAGGCAACGTCGGGTCCCAGTTTCTCCGTCAGCAGCTCGCGACCTGCCTGCGCCGCTTCGCTGCGGCCCTGCGCCGACAAGTCGACGTCGGTCCAGCCGGTGAACAGGTTCTCGACGTTCCAGGTGCTCTGGCCATGGCGGACCAGGATCAGTTTGCCCGGCACGTCAGTTCGCCAACTTGCGCACGGACTCGACGCCCACGGTGAGGGTCGCGAAGTCGCCGGCGCCCGCGGAACGCATGTCCGCGAGCGTCCGTTGCCAATGCGCGAGATCCTTGCCGGCCGACTCGACCCAGGCGGTCACGCGGGCCTGGGCGCTGCCGCGGTCCTTGCGCGCCAGCACCCGCTCGGTGAGACGGCGCTGCACGCGCAGCGCCGCATCCCGCAGACCGGTTCGCGCGATGGCCTGCCACGGACCCTCGACCTTGAGCTTTTCGATGCGCGCCCGCAGCCAGTCGAAGCCGATGCGCGTGCCGACCTCGAAGTACACGCGCGCAGTCTCGGCGACGCTCACGCGATGGCCGTCGGCGATCTCCACAATGTCCAGTGCAGCGTTGAGCGCTTCGAGACTCGCAACGCGCGCGGCGAGCGCCGCAGGCAGGCCCGCGTCCAGGTAGTGCTTGCGCCCTTCCTCGAAATGCGCGAGCTCCGCCCCAGTGAGCAACTCCGCGATCTCGGTCTCGAGCCGATGCACGCCATCGCGAAACTCCGCGACCGCGGCATCGACCTGCAGTGAGGCGCTGCGCGAGGTGAGCAGCCAGTAGGTGGCATGCCGCAGCAGGCGGCTGGTCTGGAACGCAGCCTCATACTGCAGTTGGGCGGGCACCTTGTTGTCGAGCGCCTCGATCTGCTCCCAGACCTCGCGCATCGCGAAGATCTCGCGCGCCGCGGTGTAGGCGCGCGCGATCTGTGCCGGCTCCGCGCCGGTGTCTTCCTGCGCCCGCGGCACGAAGGTCGGACCCATGCGGTTCACGAGACTGTTGGTGGTGGCGGTAGCGATGATCTCGCGGCGCAGCCGGTGATGGCCGATGGCGCGCGGGAAGCGCTCCTGGACGGGGGCGGGGAAGTAGCGGCCCAGTTCCGTGGACAGGTAGGGGTCCTCCGGGACGTCCGAGGCGAGCAGATGGTTGTTGACCCAGATCTTGCTGTAGGCGAGCAGGATTGCGAGCTCCGGGCGCGTGAGCCCCGCGCCGCTCTTGCGGCGCTCGGCAAGTTCGTCATCGGTCGGCAGATACTCGAGCGCGCGGTTGAGGTCGCCCGAGCGCTCGAGCGCGCGGATCAGGTGCTGGAACTCCGCCAGCCGCGCCGCGCCCTGCAGCTCCAGGGTGCTGATCGCCTGGCTCTGCAGGTAGTTGTTGCGCAGTACGAGCGCGGCGACCTCGTTGGTCATGCGCGCCAGCAGGCGATTGCGGTCGCTGCGCGACAGCTTGCCCTCGCGCACCAGCGGGTTGAGCAGAATCTTGATGTTCACCTCGAGGTCCGAGGTATTGACGCCCGCGGAGTTGTCGATGAAATCGGTATTGAGGCGCCCATGGGCAAGTGCGTACTCGATACGACCGCGCTGTGAGAGCCCGAGATTGCCGCCTTCGCCGACCACCTTGGCCCTGAGCTCGCGGCCGTTGATGCGCAGCCCGTCGTTGGTGCGGTCGCCGACTTCCGCGTTGCGCTCATCGCTCGCCTTGACGTAGGTGCCGATGCCGCCGTTCCACAGCAGGTCGACGGGCAGCGCTAAGATGGCGTGGATGATGTCGTTGGGGGCGGCGGCGCTGCCTGACTCGACCCCCAGCAGCGTGCGCGCTTCCGCCGACAGCGCGATCGACTTGGCGGAGCGCGCGAATATGCCCCCACCGCGCGAGAGTTTCTTACGATCGTAGTCGTCCCAGCTCGAGCGCGGCAGCGCGAACAGCCGCGCGCGTTCGGCGAAGCTCACCGCCGGGTCAGGGTCAGGGTCGAGAAAGATGTGGCGATGATCGAAGGCGGCCTGCAGGCGGATGTGGCGTGACAGCAGCATGCCGTTGCCGAACACGTCGCCGGACATGTCACCGATGCCGGCGGCCGTGAAGTCCATTTTCTGGATGTCGATGCCTAACTCGCGAAAATGCCGCTTGACGCACTCCCAGGCGCCGCGCGCGGTGATGCCCATCCTCTTGTGGTCGTAACCGGCGGAGCCGCCGGAGGCGAAGGCGTCTCCGAGCCAGAAGCCGTACTCCTCAGAGATGGCGTTGGCGACGTCGGAGAAAGTGGCGGTGCCCTTGTCCGCGGCCACCACCAGATAGGCATCGTCGCCGTCGCGGCGCACCACCTGCGCGGGCGGCGTGATGCGCCCGGCCACGATGTTGTCCGTGAGGTCGAGGAGTGCGCGGATGAAGGTCTGGTAGCAGGCGATGACTTCCGCCTGCACCTCCTCGCGTGTGCCGGCGCCGGGCAGGCGCTTCGGTACGAACCCGCCCTTGGCGCCGACCGGCACGATGAGGGTGTTCTTTACGTTCTGGGCTTTCATGAGACCCAGGATCTCGGTGCGAAAGTCCTCGCGCCGGTCCGACCAGCGGATGCCGCCGCGGGCGACGTAGCCCATGCGCAGGTGCACGCCCTCGACGCGCGGGCTGTACACGAAGATCTCGAACTTCGGTCTGGGCAAGGGCAGATCGGGGATCTTTGCCGGGTCGAGCTTGAAGGACACGTAGCTCTTGGCGTGTCCATCGGCCCCGGTCTGATAGAAGTTGGTGCGCAGCGTCGCCTGTACCAGGGTGAGGTAGGCGCGCAGGATGCGGTCGTCATCGAGACTGGTGACCGCATCGAGCGCGCTGCGGATCTGCGCCACGATGCTCTCGGCACCGCGCTCGCCGCCGCGCGCCGCACGTGCCGCCGCCGGATCGAAGCGTGTCTGGAACAGGCGCACCAGGTTGCTGGCGATGGCGGGGTTGGCGGCCAGCGTGCGCTCCATGGACGCCTGGCTGAAGGGCACGCCGGTTTGCAGCAGATAGCGGCAATAGGCTCGCAGCACCACGATCTGTCGCGCAGTGAGCTCGGCGGCGAGCAGCAGGCGGTTGAAACCGTCGTTGTCGAGCGCACCGCTCCAGGCGGCGGCGAAAGCCTCGCGGAAGTTGCCCTCGATGCGCGCGATGTTGATCACCGCCGCGCGGTGCTCCAGCTCGAAGTCCTGGATCCAGGCCGCGCCGCCCTCGGGCCAGGCGAGCTCATACGGGCGCTCCGAGATCACCCGCAGGCCGAAATTCTCCAGCATCGGCAGCACGTCTGAGATC
>CATPBM010000076.1 GCA_955652625.1 uncultured Steroidobacteraceae bacterium | reverse complement strand
CGAGTGTCGCGAGGGTCTGCTCGAGCGCGTGGCTCACGCTGAGCGTATTGGCGCCGAACTGGCTCGTCATGGATAGGAGCACCCCGGGATGTCCCTGGATGAGCGCGTCCCCGGTTCGTAGCGCCGGCGCTTCCGTTACGCTCGCCACGTCGCGCAGGCGCACGGGCATGCCCTGGCGCACCGCGATCACGGCGTCGGCGACCACCACCGGATCGGGCGCCGGGGTAGGCGTTTCGATCAGCACCCGCTGCGCCTTCAGATCGATGAACCCGGCGCCGCGCAGCGCGAGGGCCGCGCGCCCGGCGTCGGCGAGTTGGGTGAGCGTCAACCCGTAGGCGGCGAGCTTCTCCATTTGCGGCTGGATCTGGATCTGGCGCACCGCACCGCCGAAGACGGTGATGTTCGCGACCCCCGGGACCGCCAGCAGCTGCGGCTTCAGGACCCACTCGGCCCGATCGCGCAACGCGTAAGGGTCGAGTCTGGAGGAGAGCAGACCGATCTTCAGCAGATCCATGGTGCTCGACACCAGCGGCGACAGTCTCGGCGTGCCGACTCCGGCGGGCAGCACGCTGCCGAGTGCGGCGACCTTCTCTGCGATACCCTGGCGCGCCTGATGCACGTCAGCGTTGTCAGTGAAGTTCAGCGTAATGACGGACAGGCCCGGAATCGATTGCGAGCGCATGGCCGCGAGATCCGGCGCGCCGTTCACCGCCGCCTCGATCGCTCGCGTCACCAGCTGCTCGACCTGCTGGGGCGCAAGCCCGGGGGCCTCGGTCTGGATCTCCACCTGCACGGGGACGAACTCGGGAAACACGTCGAGTGGCACGCGCCACGCGTCCCACGCGCCGAGCACGAGTGTCAGGAGCGCGAGCACCGCGACCGCGCCGCGGCGACGGATACACCAGGCGACAAGTGCGTGCATCGCCGCTCAGTCCCCGGCCGCGGTCCCGGTCTCGCGCGCCAGCAGCTGTCCCGCGCCCTGCACCACGACTAACTCACCCGGCCGCACGTCGGCGGTGACATAGCCCTCCTGGATAGGCTGCGTGAGGGCGATTGCGCGCCGGACAAAGGAGCCGCCCGTTTCTTCGATGTACACCCCGGTGCTGCCGCCGGCGATCACGACCGCCGCGGCCGGGACCAGGGTGCCCGCCTTACTCGGCCCCACGGGCGTGAACACGCGCACCCGCTCCCCGGGGCTCAGGCCCTCGGAGGGCGTGACCAGCAGGTAGTAGCTGCGGCCCGGGACGGTGGGGTCCGTCGGCGCCTGCCAGGTACTCGCAGCGTTCCAGCTGCGGTGATTCTGGTCCCGATCTCCATCGAGCCGCTCGACCCGCATGGGACCCCCGCCCACATCGCCCCCCGAGTCACCGGGAAGAGTGATGCGCACAATTGCGGTCGTGCCGGCGGAAATCTTCGCCAGCAGCCCCGCGCGCCGCCGCGGATCACTCCAGGGTGCATCGTGCCCCCATAGGGCAATCGCCTTGCGCCGCGCCAACATGAGCTGCGACTCATCGGTCGTGGCCTGATGCTGAGCCGTCTCCAACACCTGCCGCGAGACCGACGTGTCCGCAGCGAACAATCCGCGCGCGCGCGCGCGTGCGGCCTCACTGGCGCGTGCAGCGGCCTCAGCGCTTGTCAGCTCGGTGTCTGTCTGCGCGAGCGCATCGATGCCCATGACCTGTCCGAGCCCCTGGACTTCGGCCCGGTATTGCACCGCCTTCGCGGCCATGGTGGCGATGCCAATGCGCGCCTGTGTCGGTTCATCGAGAGTTAACTTGTCAGCGTCCTTGCCTGCGCCCTTTTCCGCGCCCTTGTCAGCACCCTTTTCTGCCGCCTTGCCTGCGCTCTTTTCTGCCCCTGCGGCTTGCGGCTGTGTCTTCTCGGCCGCACCACTGCAGCCGAGCGCCAGTACCGCCATCGCGATCGCGACGGCACCGAGTGCGGAGTGTGTGAGTTTCATTTGCGATCCTCCGCGCCAGCCACGCGTGGCTCTTGCACCGTGAGTTTCGAGAGCGGCCATACGGGGCGCTGCACGCTTTCCTCCAGGAGCTCCAGTGCACTCGTCGCGCTGCGCACCGCGTCCAGCGTCGCACGGCGCGCGGTGACCGAAGCCAGTTGAGCGCTGAGCAGCTCGCCGCGGTCGGCCGCGCCCTCGTTCAGCCGCCGCTGCGCGCTCGACACCGCCGTTGCGACGGCCGCCTCCGCCTTGCGGGTCTGCTCCAGCGACGCATAGGCGGCGATGTAGCGGGCGAGAGCGGTGTCGACCTGCGCGAGCGCCTGCCCCTGGGTGACCTCAAAGTGAGTCGCCACCTTTTGCCGTGCCGCCAGCGCAGCATTGATCTGCGCCCGCTCGGTGTGCAGTACGGGCAGCGTCAGGCCAAGCGCCAGCGTGATCACGCTATCCCCCTTGTCGTAGGTATATCCCGGTCCGAAGCTGATATCCGGGTACTGCTTCGCCACCGCCATGCGCAGCTCCTGCTCAGCGACCTGATAGTCGGCCAGCGCACGGTTGATACTCAGCCGATTGAGCACGCTCCACTCTCGCCAGCGCGCGCGCGGAGTCGCTGCGGGGTCCGGCAGGCTGTCGAGGGCCACGGGCTGCACGCGCTCGAGGGGCAGATTCTCGGTGACCACTCCGAGCGAGGCGGCCAGCGCGGCCTGCGCCGCGGCCAACTCGCCGCGTGCGGTGCGCAGTTGCGCCTGCGCCTGGGCGAGGCCGGTTTGCGCGGTCAGGCGTTCCGGTTGGGCCGCCGCCCCGAAACGGATCTCGGTATCCACCCAGTTGCTGATGTCGGCGCGCAGCGCTGCCTCCTGCTCGGCGAGCGCCAGACTGAGCCCGGCCAGCTGCCACTCGAGCAACGCCTTGCGTACGTCCTGGCGCGTCTGCCAGAGCGTCTCAGCAGACTGCCACTGCAGCACCTGCAGCGCGGCGCGCGCCTGCGCCTTGCGGATGGCGCGCTTGCCGCCGGTCTCGATGGTAAATCCCAGCGATGCCGCCATCACCCACGGGCTCACGTTGGCGTTGGCGTTGTGGCTCAGGTAAGCCGGCCCCAGGGACAGGACCGGATTGGGCAACTGGCCGGCCACACGCTGCGCGGCATTGGCAGCCGCCACATCCGCCGCCGCCGCGGCAACCTCCGGCCGCAAGGTCCACGCAGCGGCCGTCAACGAGTCCAGACTCCAGCCGGCCTCCTGCGGGGATGGCAATCCCGCGCTCGTGAGGGCCCGCGCGATCCGCGGGTCATCGAGCGAGCGCGTCGTGAGGCGCTCGGCCGTGTGCGCCGGATCGATGGGCGCCGGCGGCGCGCTCACGCAGCCCGCGAGTGTTCCCGCCACCAGGGTTGCGGCCGTAAGACGCAAGCGGCGCAGCTCAGGACGGATCAACAAACAGCAGCTGCACGGTGCCGGGCCTGATGGCATAGCGCTCACGCAGCTTTGCCGGCCTGGGGTTGACCTCATCAACGTCGGCCGTGACGAGGTAGAGTCGGCCGGTGTCGGGATCGATCGCCATGGTGCGCGCCAATGGCCGGGTCGGAATCTCCCCCAGAGAGTCGTATTTGTCCGGCCCCTGTTGGCGGATGACCGATAGCGTGCCTTCGGCATTGGCGCTGAATACGAGCTTGCGCTTGGGGTCGAAGGCCGCGGCATCGGTCCCCTTGCCGATCGGCAGGCCGGCGATGAGGCGCCCGTCGTCGGCATCGACAACTACCAGGAGGCTGTTTACGCAACTTGAGAAAAGCCGACGCGTGTCGGGGTCCATCGCCAGGCCATGCGGGCTCTCGCACGATGGGACGGGGAAGCGCGCCTGGATGCTGGCTTTGCGGGCATCGATGTCCACGATCTCGCGCTTGTCGGCGATGTTGACGAACACATGCCCGCGCGTGTCCACGACGGCAAACTCCGGCTTGCCCTGTAACGGGATGGTGGCCACCGGTTTGTCGTTCGTGGCGTCGATGACGGTGGCATTCATGCCATCACCGTTCATGACGAAGACGCGCCGGGTGACGGGTTCATAGATGAGCGCGTCGGTGTCGACGTCGGCGGGAATCTCCCGTGTTACTTTCAGTGCCGGGAGACTGAACGCCACTGCAGCCTTCTTGCCGCGGCTGTCGGTGTACCCTTTGTGAAGCGACGGAATGGCAGTCACGCCGTTGACCCTGTCGATGCCGCTAACGCGGCCCACGAGCTCCCCGCTGCGCCCGTCGACAACCGTGATCTCCGTGGAATGGGCAACGTATACCCGGTGCGACTGCGGCTCGAAGAAGAGGTAATCCCAACCATCCGGCGCGCCGAGCGGTACGCTCTTGGTAATCTTGTAGGCGACCGCGTCGGCGGGCGCGGCGACGGGGCTGATGAGCACCGCAGCAGCGATCCCGGCGAGCGTGAAACATACATAGCGCATGGGTCATCCCCCTAACGGTCACAGCCAGCATTGAATCATGGCGCGCGTGTCCTTACCGCCGGATTGTCGAAAGATTGTGGATTCGTAATATTGCCATACCGGAGACTGTGGCGTCGCAGCCGCCAGGCCAACACGGCTGGCGCCGACGTTCGAGGAGATCTGACTTGCGCATCTTGGTCATCGAGGATGACATGGAGACTGCGGCGTATCTCGTCCGCGGGCTGGAGGAGGAGGGACATGTCGTGGTTAGCGCCCTGGAGGGTCGCAACGGCCTGATGCTCGCAGCCACGGAGGACTTCGACGTGCTCCTCGTTGATCGCATGCTGCCGGGGCTCGATGGGCTTGCGATCGTGCGTACGCTGCGTGCCAGCGGCATCCAGACGCCGGTGCTGTTCCTCACCACCATGTCCGGTATCGATGATCGGGTGAGTGGACTCAACGCCGGGGGTGATGACTATCTCGTCAAGCCCTTCGCCTTCAGCGAGCTGGCTGCGCGCGTTAAGGCGCTGGGGCGCCGGCCGCGCACCACTGCCGTCGCGACCCTGCTCAAGGTCGCGGATCTGGAAGTGGACCTGATCAAGCGCACGGTGCAGCGCGCGGGTCAGCAGATCACGCTGCAGCCGCGCGAATTTCGGCTGCTCGAATATCTGATGCGCCACGCAGGTCAGGTGGTGACGCGCACGATGCTGCTCGAGAACGTGTGGGACTACCACTTCGATCCGCGTACCAATATCGTCGAGTCTCACCTGAGCCGCCTGCGCACCAAGGTCGAGAAGGGTTTTACGCCCGAGTTGATCCATACCGTGCGCGGTGCCGGATACTGCCTGCGTGAACCGGGCTAGGTCGTTCCATACCTCGAACTTTCGGCTGACGCTGCTGTATGCCGGCCTGTTCACCGCGTCCATTCTGGTGCTGTTCACGCTGACCTATCGGACCGCGGCTGACTACGCGGCTCAGGATGAGGCCAACGAGATCGAGGTGGAATTCACCGCCATCCAGGACGAAGCGCATCTCGCCGGGGATGAGCACCTGCCGCAAATCATCGCCGACCATTTGCGCCAGCGCAGCGGCGAACACGCCGCCTATCTGCTGGAGGACTCGCAGGGGCGCAAACTCGCGGGCAATCTCGCGCCGCGGCCGCCCCTCATCGGTGCGCAGACTCTCAAGCTGTCGGTGGACGGGGAAACGCGCGAGGTGCGCGCGCACGGTTATCACCTGGCAAACGGCGACTACGTGCTCATCGCGGAGGAGCCGCGCTCGCTGCGCGACATGAAACGTCTCATTGCGCGCGCCTTCGGTATCAACGCCGCCGTGACGCTGCTGCTGGCGCTGGTCGGCGGCATGATCATCAGCGATCGTGCGCTGCGACAGGTCGAGGCGGTCGGCCGCACGACCGCGGCCATCGTTGCCGGGGATCTTTCGCGCCGCGTCCCGCTGCGCGGCACCGACGACGAGATCGATCGGCTGTCTACCGGCGTCAACGCGATGCTCGATCGCATTGAAGACCTGATGCGCAGCGTGCGCCAGGTTTCCAACGACATCGCACACGACCTGCGCACACCGCTGACGCGGCTGCGCCAGCGCCTGG
>CATPBM010000075.1 GCA_955652625.1 uncultured Steroidobacteraceae bacterium | reverse complement strand
CGCCGCCAGCGCCTCCGCGCCCTCACCGATGAGCAGCGACTGGTCGAACGCATAGGGCCCGGTGCCACGCCGCGCGGTCATGGCATTCTCATACGCGACGGCGGCGGCGATGATGGTGCCGAGCGCGACCAGCAGGATCGCCACCAGCAGCGCGACGCCCCGCTGTTGCTGCCCCCCGCGGCGAGGGCGCTGACGCTGTGCGCGGCTGACTGTCCGGCTCATCCGGCGATCTCGATGATGCGCACGATCTTGCCCCAGTCATCGGTGTCGAGGGTGATCTCGACCGCCTGCGGACGCGAGCGCAGCGCCTGCTCCCCCGTCCCACACGTCGGGCAGTTGCCGCCCGGCGGCCATTGGTCCTGCCACTGATGGAACTGATCGAGGTAGCGGATGGTGGCGCTCTTCACATGCGTCAGCAGATCGCGCTTGACCGTCGTGCTGGCGAGGGTCGGATCGAGCACGTTCCAGTACTCGCGCCGCAGCGTGCCGTTTTCCAGTAAGTAGGCGACGCGCTGCAGTCCGGTGCGCTGGATGCCGGCGGGATTCGCCCAGCCGTCGCGAGTAAGGGCGACCATCGGCTGCGTGCCGGGAGGGGCTCCGACGAGTGCGCCCTGGGCGGGCTCATCACCGACCGCCTGGCGCACAGGCCGTGGCGCGAGCTGCACGAAGTCCTGTTCCATCAGGCGCACAGCCGTTTGCAGCTCGAGCAGGTGCGCCTGCTGCTCCTTGAGGGACTCGCGACTCGTCAGCGCCTGGTTGATGGCGCCGTAACCCATGGCGAACATGATTGCGGCGATGAACAGCGCCACCATCAGCTCGAGCAGCGTGAATCCACGGCGATACGCGCGCATTGCTAATCTCTTGAGTTGTTCGCGCCGGGCAGCACGGGGGTCTGTGCAGGGACTAAGTCCGGGCCGATCGTTCCGCGCACCTGCGGGAGGCCCATCGGATTCACCGGCCCGTTGGGGTTCACCGACCCCAGGGGTTGCTGCCCCCCCCAGCTGGGGTCAGCGGGGTTCGCCGCTGCAACCGTGTCCGAGCGGCCCTGGATCCCGCTCACCGTCGTGAACCAGCCGCTGTTGTCGTCAGCCTTCACGTCCGCGGGGCGGACCCTCACGTCGATGCGCACGACCCCGGGCACCTGCGTGGCCACCACTTCCTGGCGCCAGTGCCACTTGCGGCCGGCAAAGTCCGTGTCGCCGTTGCTGTTGCCGGTGGGAGGCTGCTGCCCCGAAAGACGGTCGTTGGCGATCTGATTGAGCGCCACCCATTGGGCGAAGGTCTTGTCGCGCAGGTACGAGAGCGTGCCCGCGGAGGACGAGAGCGCGCCAAGTACGGCCGCCATGCCGATCGCGACGATCGCCAGTGCCACGAGCACCTCGATGAGCGTGAATCCACGAGCGACGCTTCTCACCGCTTCACCTCCACCATGGGCTGCTGCATGACCTGGCCCTTCTCGTCCTGCGTGATGGTGACGCTGCGCATGCCACCCTCGCGCTCCAGCGTGGCGGCGAAGCTCGTCAGATCGCCGTTGGAAAAGATCATCACCTGCGGTGTCTTGTCCTTGGCATCCTTGGGACGGGTGAGGACCACGGGGCGCGCCTCGATGCTGAGCCTTACGGCGAGACCGTCGGGGAGCTTGCGCACCTCGAGCGCGTCATCCTCGAAGACCGCGCGCCACGCGTCGCGACGCGGATCGTAGGCGAGAAACTCGTAGCCGTCGTCCTGGAAGAGCACGCCGTACTCGCGCGTCTGCAGCTCCGCCTGCTCGCGCGCATAGTTGACGAGCGCCAGCAGCCGGTCGCTTTCTTTCTCGAGCTCCCGATCCCGTCCGGTGAGGCTGACCGACAACAGCATGGCGGCGGAGATCACGCCGATGATGACGACCACCATCAGGATCTCGATCAGCGTGAAGCCACGCACGGCCCTGGGCGCACGCTTGCGCGCCATCATGGCCGCGGCGCCGCTATTGGCCGAGGTTCCAGTTGCCGATGTCGGCATCGATGCCCTCGCCGCCGATTACCCCATCAGCTCCGAAGCTGAACAGGTCGTACTCCTTGCCGTGCGTGCCCGGATACACGTACTGATAGTCGTTGCCCCAGGGATCCTTGCTGATCCTCTGGATGTAGCCGCCGGGTCGCCAGTGCTTGATGGACGGATCAGTCGGCTGGGTCACAAGGGCCGCCAGCCCCTGCTCGGAGGTTGGGTATTTCGAGTTGTCCAGCCGGTACATGGTGAGCGCGGTCTCCAGGCTCTGGATGTCGCCCTTGGCCTTGCTGATCTTCGCCGTGTCGACCTGGCCAACAATCTGCGGAACGATGAAGGCGGCCAGCAGGCCGATGATGATCACGACCACCATGATCTCGATGAGGGTGAAGCCACGCGCGCGCCACCGGCTGCCGCCTCTGCTAACCTCGTGTGAGATGTAACTCATGCGCTGGATGTCCGGGCGGCCGCGCCGCCGTTTAAGCTGAAAAAGCGGGTCGGATCATAACAAATGGGGGTGGCAGGCTTCCGTGAACCGCGTGGGCGGGTTCCCGCGTCTCTCAATTGCGACGGCCGATGGGGCCTGGGGCTGTGCGCGGCATGCCTGATCCTGCTCCTTCCCAGCCTCGCCGGGCAGTCCGCACGGCTGCTCCTGCGCTACGAGCGCACGGCCCTCGCGCAGGGGCAGTGGTGGCGTCTGCTGACGGCGCACCTGGTTCATCTGGATCTGCGGCACGCGCTGCTGAATTGTGTGGGGCTGCTTCTCATGTGGGCGCTGTTCGCCCGCGACTACTCGCCACGCCAATGGGTCCTGGTGCTGCTCGGGGCGGCGCTGGCCATCGATGCAGGTCTGTGG
>CATPBM010000074.1 GCA_955652625.1 uncultured Steroidobacteraceae bacterium | reverse complement strand
TGACTTCGCGCTGCGGATGGGCGAGCTTCACGCCCAAAGCTCCGGCTATCTCGTAGCCCATGCAGGAAAAGCCGTATTCGAGGTGATAGCCCCCCGGATGCTCCGCCTGCCAATGCTTGTGCAACTCCCCGGGCAAGCCGCCCGCGGCGCCGATCAGGATGTCGGAGGCCTGCGCACTTCTCTGGACTGCGCCGATGACCTGGGCGTCCGAAGGCACGGGCTCATCGCCCGCGCTGGTGAATACTTCCGCCTTGGTCAGCCATTTGCTGCGCTCGGCGTGCGCGCGCTGCACCCAGGCATCCGGAGCTCGCCATTCACCGAGCGCCTCACTCAACTGGCGCAGTCCCTCCCGGGCATCCGCGACCAGCGGCAGGGCGCCGTGCTTGTGCGCATCCAGGGCTTGCACGTTGAGCGCCACCAGATGGCGGCCCTTCGAGCGGAACAGTGTCCCCGAGCCAGTCGTAAAGTCCTGCAGGCGCGTGCCCACCGCCAGTATCACGTCTGCGTCCGCGGCCAGCGAATTGGCCGCTTCGGTCCCGGTCACTCCGATGCCGCCGAGATTCAGAGGGTGGCTGGCCGGCAACGCGGACTTGCCCGCCTGGGTCTCGCCGCTCGGAATGCCATGCCGCTCGCAGAACTCACGCAACGCAGGGCCCGCTTCAGAATACAACACCCCGCCCCCGCAAACGATCAGTGGCCGACGCGCCACGCGCAGCACTTTCGCAGCCTGCTCAAGCTCGTAGCGCGCCGGCGGGGGGCGCCTGGGGCGCCACAATCGCTCCTCGAAGAGGCTCCGCGGCCAATTGAATGCCTCCGCCTGCACGTCCTGACAGAGCGCGAGCGTCACCGGGCCGCATGTTGCCGGGTCCGTCAACACCTGCATTGCTCGATCGAAGGCGATCACCAGTTGCTCTGGTCGCGTGATACGGTCGAAGTAGCGCGAGAGCGGGCGCAGGCAATCGTTCGCCGTCACCAGTCCGTCGCCGAAGTCCTCAATCTGCTGCAGAACCGGATCGGGCGCGCGGGTCGCAAATACATCTCCGGGCAACAGCAACACCGGCAGTCGATTGACGTGCGCGACCGCCGCAGCCGTCGCCAGATTCGTCGCCCCGGGCCCGATGGAGGTCGTACACGCCATCATGCGGCGCCGGCACATGGCCTTGGCAAAAGCGACCGCCGCGTGGCCCATCGCCTGCTCATTGTGAGCCCGCAGGGTGGGAAGGATGTCTCGCGCGCCGTACAGCGCTTCCCCTAGGGCCGCCACATTGCCGTGGCCGAAGATGGCCCAGACGCCGGCGAACAATCTGCGGCGCTCGCCCTGCACTTCGGTCCATTGCGCCGCCATGGCACGGACCAGAGCCTGCGCCACGGTGAGCCGGCTTGCCGTCAATTCGCGCTCCTTTCCGGGCGATCGAGTCGGGGATCGCGGGCGGATGACCATACTTCGACCACGGCCCTGAAACGCCTGGCGATGTCCTCGATTGCCGCCGCGTCGGATATTTGCCCGGACAGCCACGCCTGCGCGGCACTCGCGAGCATCGTACGCCCGACGGCGACGCCGCGCACGATCGGGCTTGCCGCTGCCCGCGCCAGTGAAGGAGCGACCTGCTCCCTGGGCGCATCCAGTGCGACGAGGATCCCGCGGCAGAACTCATCGTTCCTCGCGATCACCTCGGCGCAACTCTCCCAAGCATTGCTGCTCGCTTGCGGCTCGAGTTTCCACCAATCCGGACGGATCTCGAGCTCGTAAATGCGGGACAAAACCCGTGCCGCGATGTTCTGGCCCGTTTCGCCCTGCTCGCCGGTGGTGATTTCAAGCAGCAGCTCGCGCCCCTGCGCACGGCAGGCCGCCGCGAGCCGCAAAAGGTTGCGCTCCTGAGCGTGGCGCAGCTCTGGCGGATCATCCGGGTGATACCGACACAGGCACTTGACCGTGAGCCCGGTGGGCCACTCGATGAGATGTGCCGCGAGACTGTCGCCCCGCTCAAACTCGAGCGGACTCGAGCCCGGCCGTTCCACTGATCGAGCCACCCACAGGCCGGTGCCTGCAGCATGACGCACGGCGGCCGCCCCGTAGGTTCCCTGCAGCAGTATTCCGAAACCTTCGCGGCCGGCCGCTACGCGCACGACGGCATCAATCGCCAGCAGTTGAAGCGTGGCGAGGCGCTCGGACGCTGCGTTCAGGCGAACCGCAATCTGCTGAAGCTCCTCCCAATGATCAATCGCCAGTGCCAGCAGGGTCGGAGGCGCGGGTCTGCGGGTCGTCGCCCAGTGCAGATGGTTCAACCGGGAGTCCTCGCGAAGCGCGCGGCGTGCGCTGCCGTTGGCGAGGTAGTGATTCAGCTCCGTGAGGGTCGGAAACTCGGAGGAGCAAAGAAGGCGCGAGACCGCCAGCGCGCCACAAGCATTCGCCCAACGTGCGCTGACCTCATGAGGCTCCTCTCGCAGATACCCGCGCAGAAACCCAGCCAGAAACGCATCCCCGGCGCCCAACACGTTGTAGATCTCGACCGCCGCTCCCGCTGCCACGAGTCCGTCCTCGAGGACATCCGGGATGTCCCCGGCAAACACGATGCAACCCCTGGCGCCGCGCTTGCATACAATCACGGCGGTTGACAGCGCGCGGATGTGACGAATCGCTTCGAGGGTATCTTCAAGGCCGGCTGCGACGTGCAACTCCTCCTCGGTTCCGACGATTAGATCGCAGTCGGGCAGCACCGGCGCCAGGGCCTGCGTGACCGTTTCCGAACGAGCGTAGCGGGTTTCGCCCGCCCCGTGTCCGCCAATTCCCCACAGATTGGG
>CATPBM010000073.1 GCA_955652625.1 uncultured Steroidobacteraceae bacterium | reverse complement strand
GGTCCGTGAGGCCGTGCCGGCGTTCATGACGTCACCGTCTGCTGACGTCTACCGCGTTACGACGCAGGATGGCTACGAGATAAAGGCCACCGAATGGCATGACTTCTATACGACGCGCGGCAAGATCAAGCTGAAGGACCTCAAACCCGGGGATGAACTTCTGGTGCAGTCCGGCAAAGGCCAGTTCGGCGGCTGCGGAGAAGAGGTACTCGGCGTCGTTCTGGGGCTGGTCACGGGCGACGGTCATTTCACGAGGCGCCGTGGTGAGACCGTGGCTGTGGTCGATCTCTGGGGGAACGACCGTGATTACGCACAAGAGATAGTCAGCTACGTCAATTCGATGATCGCTGGCTGGGCGCACAGCAGGCGCAAGTACGGCGTCAGTGCGATCGCAATCCCGGAACGCAATCTTCTCCAGATCCGCTCGATCCTTCTGGCGCGAATGCTCGAGTACTACGGATTTACGGCAAAAGCGAAGACCCAGGTACCGGAAATTGTCTGGCGCGGCAACGAAGCCTGTGTGCGCGGCTATCTGCGCGGACTGTTCCAGTCCGACGGGACCATCAATACGTCCGGCCCCGCCGGGTCGCGTTGCTCCGTGCGCCTCGCCTCCAGTCAGCCCTCCTTGCTCAAGGACGTGCAGATGCTGCTCGCGAACTTCGGCATTTTCTGCCGGGTTCTCAAGCGCCGTGCGGCCGGCGAACGACTGCTGCCTGACGGCAAAGGCGGCAGGAAGGCGTACGCCTGCAAGGCAGATTGCGAACTGATCATCGACGGTGAATCGCGCGAGCAGTTCATGTCAGAAGTTGGATTCTTGACGGAAGACAAGAACGCGAAGTACACAAATTGGGTTACAGGTAAGGCGCTGAAGAAGACGCAGCCCTTCGTGAGCCGCATCGCCGAGATTTCCTATGTTGGAAAAGAGGCGGTGTTTGATACCACTCAACCCGACAAGAACAACTTGATCTTTAACGGCCTGGTGACAGGCAACTGCGGCGAACAGGCGCTTCCGCCCTACGGCTCGTGCCTGCTGGGTTCGGTGAATCTCACGCGCTTCGTGAGGCATCCGTTCAGTGATTTCGCGGAGTTCGACTGGAACGAATATCGCGACGTCGTGAAGGTATTCACCCGCATGCTCGACAACGTGGTCGAGATCAACGGTCTGCCGCTCGAGCGACAACGCGAAGAGATCCTGCGCAAGCGCCGTCACGGCATGGGGTTCCTCGGCCTGGGCAGCACGATGACGCTGTTGCGCATGAAGTACGGCTCGCCCGAGGCGGTGCAGTTTACCGAGGATGTGACCCGCGAGATGGCGGTGGCCGGCTGGGAAGCGGCGCTCGAGCTGGCACGCGAGAAGGGCCCGGCGCCGATCATGAACGAGGAGTTCACGATCACGAAGGAGATGCTGCGCAAGCGCCCCGAGATGGCGCGCGACGGCTGGAAGCCGGGAGCGAAGATCGCCGGGCGGCTGCTGCACGCGAAGTACAGCCGCTACATGCAGCGCATCGCGCAGGCCGCGCCGCATCTGGTGCACGAGCTGGCCGAGACCGGTGCGCGCTTCACGCACCACACCTCCATCGCGCCCACCGGCACGATCTCCCTGTCTCTCGCCAACAATGCGTCGAACGGCATCGAGCCGTCGTTCGCGCACCACTACTTCAGAAACGTGATCCGGGAAGGCAAGAAGTCCAAGGAAAAGATCGACGTTTATTCCTTCGAGTTGCTGGCGTACCGCGAGCTGGTCAACCCACATGCCAAACCTGGAGCGACAAACGATGCTGAGAGACTGCCGGACTACTTCATCGCGTCCGATGACGTCACCCCCAAAGAGCATGTCGAGGTGCAGGCTGCGGCCCAGAAGTGGGTCGATTCATCGATTTCTAAGACGGCGAACGTGCCTACGGATTTTGCCTACGCGAAATTCAAAGACATCTATCTGTATGCACACGAGCAGGGCCTGAAGGGCTGCACCACCTTCCGCTTCAACCCGGAAGCGTTCCAGGGCGTGCTGGTGAAGGAGCAGGACCTGAAGAACACGGTCTACAAGTTCACGCTCGAGGATGGGACGGTCGTAGAGGCGCGGGGTGATGAAGAAATCGAATATGACGGCGAAATGCACACCACCGCTAATCTCTACGACAGCTTGAAAGAGGGATATTTCGGAAGGTACTGAACTACGGAAGTCACCTATGGTTCGGGATCTTGAAAAAGTTGGCGTGGTTCGCCGCATGCGCAGCGAAGGCAGTCGCTGTCACGACGCGTTCCACAAGGCAGCAGGCGGCAACGTGCGCATTGCCATTGGCCCCTTCTTCTTGAACAACGACGTGCGGGAACCCCCTTTGCGCTGCGAGTACCGAAGCGCCTCGTGACGGCGGAGATGACGCCGACACCCAGAAGAGACCTAGGACACAGAGATATGACCATCAAGATCGACAGGAAAATCGTCAAGTACCAGGTGCAGAAGCTGGAAGACAGGGCGGCGGACAAAGCCGCCGCCGAAGCCAGGCAGGCGCAGTCCGGAGAGTCGGAGCTGGTGCGCGACAAGAACGGCCACACCGCCAAGGTCATCCGGATGCACGAGAAGCTCGAGCGTCCGGAGGTGCTGATCGGCTCGACCTACAAGATCAAGACGCCGATCTCCGATCACGCGATGTACGTGACCATCAACGACATCGTGCTGAATGAAGGCACCGAGTACGAGCAGCGCCGGCCGTTCGAGGTCTTCATCAACTCGAAGAATCTCGATCACTTCCAGTGGATCGTGGCCCTGACGCGCATTATTTCCGCGGTGTTCAGGAAGGGTGGCGACGTCACCTTCCTAGTGGATGAGCTGAAGGCGGTGTTCGATCCGCGCGGCGGTTACTGGCAGCCGGGCGGCAAGTTCATGCCCTCAATCATCGCCGAGCTCGGCTACGTCATCGAGAAGCATCTGCAGACCATCGGTCTGATCCGCAAGACGCAACTCGACGTGCACCAGCAGAAGCTCATCGAGCAGAAGCGCGCCGAGTTCGAGGCGCGCGCCAAGCAGGCTGACGCCTTCGCGAAGTCGCACTTTCCGGAAGGTGCGCAGCTGTGCGGCCGCTGCAGCACCGCGGCCGTGGTCATGATGGACGGCTGCATGACGTGCCTGAATTGTGGCGATTCGAAATGTGGGTGAGTCCGGCGCCTTCATTGCGACAACCAACGCGAACTGACAGATCCGCGTAACGTCCGCGAGGCAGCCACCCGGTTGCCTCTTTTTTTGCGACCCATCGCACGCTGCTGCCACTTGCGATGCAGGCGGGATTTCGCCGACGATCGAGCCAGCCGCTTCGGGCGGTGCTCGGCTTACGACTCGCCTTCGCGAGCCCGCCGGGCAAAAAAAACCCCGCTTGAGGCGGGGTGTCGGTCGCTTGCTTGTGTGTGGAGGAGTTCTTCTCGTTGTTATCCGGTCGCGCGCAGTGTCCGTCGAGCCATTCGCTTCTTTTCCGGACCCGCACAGTTCTTCGGTATCCCTCGGCGTTGTTTCCTTCCCGGCTGTGCCGTTGATGATTAATACATGAGCAACACTCATGCCAACCGGGGCCGCGCATGACTTCACCCCATCGCTTCGGTCCGGCGCGTGCCGCAACTGTGACGCAGTGCACGTTGTGGGCCCTGCAATG
>CATPBM010000072.1 GCA_955652625.1 uncultured Steroidobacteraceae bacterium | reverse complement strand
GCCCAGGGTCAGGCTCACGAGCTCCAGCAGGTCGGGCTCATCGTCCACGACCAGCACCACCGGCTGCTCGGTGACACTGCGCCGGTCCGCAGCGGGTGCGCTCATGACACCTCCCAGCGGCGTGGATCAGCGAATACCAGCCTGAAGACGCTGCCGCCCCCGGCTCGCGCCTCCTGCAGCAGCGTCGCCCCGTT
This sequence comes from uncultured Steroidobacteraceae bacterium, assembly GCA_955652625.1. GTDB lineage: Bacteria > Pseudomonadota > Gammaproteobacteria > Steroidobacterales > Steroidobacteraceae > 13-2-20CM-66-19. The sequence continues at coordinate 3,441 of CATPBM010000072.1, read as the reverse complement.
CGCCTGCGCCAGCTCCCGGGCCAGAAACAGGCCGAGGCCCGTGCCGCGCCCGCCACTGTAGAACGGCTCGAAAATCCGCTCGGCATGCTCGGGCGCCACGCCGCCGCCGCGCTCCGCGACTTCCAGAAACGGCCGGGCGTTGCTGCTCATGCGGCCGTATCGTATCTCGACCCCCTGATCGGGGTCGTCCTTAACTGCGTGTTTGAGCGCGTTCTCACATAGGTTCCAGACAATCTGACGCAGCTGGTTGGGATCGACACGCACATCCACTTCGGCGTTTCCGCTCATCGTGAGTCGCGTGCGCGGCCACTGCATGGTCTCGCAGAATTCCTCGTGAAACTCCTCCGTCCAGGCCGCCAGTGACAGAGGCTCCACCCGTGCCTCCTCCCGCCGCGACAGGCGCTGCACGCTCTCGATGATGCCGCTCACGCGGTCGGCATTGCTGCGGATGATTTGCGTCAGCCGCCGGTCCTCACCCCCCAGATTGGGCGACTCCGCGAGCAGCTGTCCGGCGTGGCTCATGGCACCGACGGGGTTTCTGATCTCGTGGGCGATACTGGCGCTCAGCCGTCCTAGGGCTGCGAGCTTGACGTGCTGGACCCTTTCTTCGATCAGGCTCGTGTCCTCGAGGAATATCAGCAGTGGACCGGGAGTCATGACGCCGAGGGGTGCGAAATGCGCGCGGATCACGCGAGCACCGTCGGCAGCGACGAAGGTCTGCACGGCGGACGAGGCTCCTCCGATGCTGCCCGCCCCCTGGCGCCAGGACTCCAATACAAAAAGGAGTCGCGGAGAGGCTTCACCCACCAGGGCATCCGGATAGGCGCTGCGGTCGCCGAGGATCTGGGCGGCCGACTCATTGATGAGCCGGATGCGGTCCTGCGCGTCGATCACCAGGATGCTCTCGCGCAGGTGTTGCACGATGTACTGCGAGAGCTGCGCCATGTTGGCAAGATCCAGCTCCTGGCGGCGTACCAGCGCTTCGCTTTCGCGCAGGCGGTTGGCGACCGGCCACATGGCGAGAGCAACGAGGAACACCACGCCGCCGATGTAACCGGCGGTCACGTAGTCGCTGGCCGAGGCGGCATCGATCACGCCGACGAACACCTGTTGCACCAGTACTGCCAGGGCGGCGACGGCCGCGATCAGCAGTGCATCGCGACGGCCCGCCAGCACGGTCAGAGCCAGCACCGGCAGCACCACCAGGACCGCGAGCCCGCTCGCCACTCCGCCGCTAGCGTAAAGGATAAGGCCGATGGCCAGAGCGTCGACGATGGCATTGACCAGCGCCACGATACGCAGACTCGACCACTGCAGCCGGCGCGCGATGATCAGCAGCACCGCAGCGGTGAAGTAGGCGATGCACGCCCCGACGAACAGTTTGGGCCGCGCGGTGGCCAGACCCCAGCCAGGGCCTGCGAAGGACTGCATCGCGAGCAGCACCAGCGGCACCAGCAGGCGATAGAGATTCAGGAGCCCGACCACGCGCCAGGCGAGATCGCTCGGCGTCAGGGGCGGGGCGGAGGCGCTGGCCAGCGTTGGAGACAAAATGTTGGCGGGACGTCTTGAGACTTAGGGCGACTCTAGCATCTTCGCACCAGCCAGAAACGCGACCCGCATCGCACGGCCGCCGCACGTGCTTCATGAGGCGGTTGGCGGTTTGGCTGGTCAGGCGTTTTCGGGGAGAATGCCCGCTTTACGCGCAAGGCACCTGACCCATGAATCTGCACGAGTTCCAGGCGTAGGAAGTGTTCCGCAGCTATGGAGTTCCCGTGCCCGCGGGCAAGGTCGCCGCGAGCGCCGAGGAAGCCGTCGCCGCCGCGCAGGCGCTCGGCGGCGCGGTATGGGTCGTGAAAGCCCAGGTGCACGCCGGCGGGCGCGGCAAGGCGGGCGGGGTGAAGCTGGCGCGCGACCTGGACGCGGTGCGCGCGGCGGCGGCGGGCATGCTCGGCAAGCGCCTCACCACGGCGCAGACCGGCCCGGAAGGTCTGCCCGTCGGACGCGTCTACGTCGAATCCGGCTCCGACATCGCGCGCGAGATCTACCTCTCGCTCACCCTCAATCGCGAGCGCGGGCGCATCGCGCTCATCGCCTCATCAAGCGGCGGCATGGACATCGAGGAGGTCGCGCAACAGACGCCAGAAAAGATCCTTTCAGTCACCATTCACCCGGCGGCCGGCTTAGGCGCCCACCAGGCGCGCGAGATCGCCTTCGGTTTGGGTTTGACGGGATCGCAGATCGGTGAATTCCAGTCGCTTGCCGCGGCGCTGTACCGGCTGTACGTGGAGAAGGACCTGAGCCTGCTCGAGGTGAACCCGCTGATCGTCACCAGGGCCGGTGCCCTGGTGGCGCTTGATGCCAAGATCAACGTCGATGCCAATGCGCTCTTCCGCCACCCAGAGCTCGCGGGGCTGCGCGACGCAAGCCAGGAAGACCCGATGGAGCGGCGCGCCGCGGAGCACGAACTCAACTACGTATCCCTCGATGGGGACATCGCCTGCATGGTGAATGGCGCCGGACTTGCGATGGCCACCATGGATCTCATCAAACTGCACGGCGGGCAGCCGGCCAACTTCCTCGATGTCGGTGGCGGAGCGACCAGCGAGCGTGTCACCGCGGCCTTCGAGCTCATTCTTTCCAACCCGCGCGTGCGCGCGGTGCTGGTCAACATCTTCGGCGGCATCGTGCGCTGCGACACCATCGCCGATGGTGTGATCAACGCCGTGAGGAAGGTGGGCGTCAAGGTGCCGGTGGTGGTGCGGCTCGAGGGCACCAACGCGCAACTGGCCCGTGCGACGCTCGCCAGCAGCGGGCTCACGATCACGCCGGCTGCGGATCTGACCGATGCCGCGCGCAAGGTCGTGGCACTGGCTGCAAAGGGCAGGGCATGAGCATTCTGGTCAACCGCAACACCAGGGTGATCTGCCAGGGATTTACCGGCAAGCAGGGCACCTTTCACTCGGAAGCAGCGCTCGCCTACGGCACCAAGCTCGTGGGCGGCGTGACTCCCGGCCGCGGCGGACAGCAGCACCTGGGACTGCCGGTCTTCGACACGGTGCGGGACGCGCTGCGCGCGACCGGCGCCACGGCCAGCATGATCTACGTGCCGGCGGCCGGTGCGGCGGACTCGATTCTGGAGGCCGTCGATGCGGGCATCGAGCTGGTGGTATGCATCACCGAAGGCGTCCCGGTGAATGACATGGTGCGCGTGAAGACGGTGCTGGCCGGCTCCGCTACGCGCCTGGTCGGCCCCAACTGCCCGGGCGTCATCACGCCGGAGGAATGCAAGATCGGCATCATGCCCGGCTTCATTCACAAGAAGGGCAGCGTCGGTATCGTGTCGCGCTCGGGCACGCTCACCTACGAGGCCGTGTTCCAGACTACCCGCATCGGGCTCGGCCAGAGTACTTGCGTCGGCGTCGGCGGCGATCCGGTGCGCGG
>CATPBM010000071.1 GCA_955652625.1 uncultured Steroidobacteraceae bacterium | reverse complement strand
GCCTCCAGCACCGGGGCCTGGGGCTCAACGGAGAAAATCGCGCGGTCCTTGCGATCGAGCAACTGGCGCACGATGGTCACGGCCTCTCCCTCCTGCTCCTGATGAATGCTGCAAGCTACCGGCCCGCCGGGCTGACCTCTACGCTGAGCGTCACATCTGCCGTGACTTCCAGCGTCCCCCCCTCGACCGGTGTCGCCGGGGCCGCGTTGGCGGTCGCCATGGTGCGCGCGTCGCCATACATGCGTACCGGCATCACCCGCGGGCTGTTCTCCTCGACGGTCAATACCCGCACGACCTTCAGTCCGAGCGCCGCGGCGAGCACGTCGGCCTCTTTGCGCGCGCGGCCGGCCGCCTCGCGCAGGGCTTGGGCGCGCACCGCGTCCTGATCGCGCAGGGTGAACTGAATGCCCTGCACGCGATTGGCGCCGGCCTGGGTGGCGCCGTCGATGCAGCTGCCGATTTTCCCGAGGTCATCCAGGGTCACCTGCACCACGTTCAGCGCCGTGTAGCCGTCGATGGTCGGCTGCCCGCCGCTCGGGTGGTACTGGTAGTTGGGATTGAGCGAATAGCTGATGGTCTTGAGCACCGCGCCGGGGCCGGTGGCCTTGCGCACCGAGCTGAGCACCGTATCCACCGCACGCGCGTTCTGCATGGCCGCCTCCTGGGAGGTAACCGCGTGCGTCGTCACGCCGATGTCAATCTGCACGCGATCGGGCCTGGCGGTCACTTTCGCATCGCCAGTGACGCGAATCGACGACACCGGCGGTGATTGCGCCAGCGCGGGTGCGAGGGCTGCGCAGGCGCACACGCCCGCAACGAGCTGCATGATGTTTCCAGGTGCGGCGGTACGCATTCGCATATTCTACGCATGCTTCGTGCGGCAGTTCATAGTTTGGGCAGGCAGGCGCACATGCTCGCGCGGCGGGAAGGTATACAACAGCGCATGGAAAGCCGGGACATCCATGTCGCCCCCGACCGTTTCGAGATTACCCGCGGCGAGGCGTTGCTGATCACCGAGTTGCACTCGGCGCTCGCGGTATGCGTTTACGACGCCGCCGAGGAAGCCGGCGCGCTCCTGCACCTGCGCTGCATCCTCAGGACCTCCAAGCCCGCCGACGTGACCGACACGACGCTTGCCACCGAGCTGCTACTGCTCGACCGCTGCCTCGAGGCGCTGCGCGAGGCCGCCCCGGCGGCGCGCCATTTGCAGGCGCGCATCGTGGTGCACCTGGCGGACGCGGCGCAGGCACGCCCGGCGTGCGAGACGGTGCTGGCGCTGGTGAAGCACTATCTGGAGGATGCCGGCGTGGCGCTGCTGCCCGAAGACATCGCCTCCGGTCCCGCCCGAACGCTGCGCTTTCGCCCGAGCATGGGCTGGGTGCACACACGCACCTGAGCAGCCGCGCATGAAACGCGCACGCGCCGCCGCCCTGCCGGATACCGTCAGGGGCTGCCTCGAGCGGCTGCTCGGGGCACCCGTGAGCGGGGTACGCGTGATCGAGCACTCCTGGTATGCACGCCTGCACGGCCGCGCCGTGGCGACTACGCGCCCCGAGCGCATCTACCTGCGCGGCACTGCCGAGGAATTCTTCGCCAACCCCTGGCTCATGCTGCACGAGTACTGGCACGTCGTGCGGCAGTGGCGCTGCGGCAGGCTCAGCGTGGCGCGCTACCTCCTCGAGTGCCTGCGGCGCGGCTACTGGAACAACTGCTACGAAGTCGAGGCGCGCGAGTTCGCGGACCTGAACGCCGCGAGCCTCCACGCCCTGCTCGCTGACGCCAAGGCCGCGGCCGGCAAACCTCATCCGAGCAGCGCTTCGCGCCGGTAGAGCCGACCGGCCACGCCGATCAGCAGCGCGCCGAGCGCCAGGGTGGCCGCAACCGACAGCAGGAGAAAGCTCAGCGGGATGGGCTCCTCGCGCAGCAGGCTCGTGATGAGGAAATGCTGGCTGAGCGAGGGCACCGCCATGAGCGCAAGCCGCGGGCGCAGACCCAGCACTCCGGCAAACACCAGCGGCAGCGTCGGCACCAGCAGCGTCAGTCCGAGCCAGGTCTGCGCCTCGCGGTAGCTGCGCGTGTAGGCCGCGACGATGGTCATGAGCGCCGCACCGAGGGGCACGAGGGGCAGGCAGCAAAGGATCACGCGCGCCGCCGCCCATGGGCCGAAGTTGACACTCATCCCCAGGCGCTCCAGCCCCGCGAAGCGCAATACGATCGCGAACACCATGACCGTGAGGGTGAGCGATGCCGTCATGTAGGCGCAGGTCGCGAGTATCTTGCCGAAAATCAGCTGCGCGCGAGGCACCGGCACCGTCAGCAGCGGTTCGAGCGAGCCGCGCTCGCGCTCCCCGGCGGTGGCGTCGATGGCGAGGTACATGCCGCCCATCAGCATCGTCAGCAGCACCAGGTAACTCAGGGTGCCGAGCGCCAGCACCGAACGCGTCGCGGGGGTGGACACGTCCATGTCCTGCACCGCGACCGGCACCAGGAGCAGCGGATCGATGCCGCGCCCGGCGACCCGCAGCCGCGCGAGCAGCGCGCCGTACTGGCCAAGGAGCGCGCGCACGCGCGCCGCATCGCCGGCGGCCGCAAGATCCGACGCATCCGCGTACAGCGCCAGCGGCGCGGGCTTGCCCTCCCTGAGGCGCGCGCCGAAGTCCGCGCTCACCGCCAGCACCTGTGCATGCCGGTGAGAGAGCACCGCGGCGCGTGCCGCGGCCGCATCGTAGTCCACGGGCGTGACCGCCACGCCGTACTGACGCAGGAAGGCGAGCAGGTTCGGAGCGCGCTCACCATGCGCGACCGCCAGCGCCACGGGGCGCTCGCCTTCGCGCGAGCCGCGGCTGAGCTCGAGCGACAGGCCGCCTGCGAACAGCAGCGGACCGAGCAGCGGACCCAGGATGAGTGCCGAGAACAGGGTGCGCCGCTCGCGCAGGTTCTCGCGAAACTCCTTGGCGAACACCGTGAGAATCGCGCGCACCTAGGAGATCTCCGCGCCGCCGATCAGCCTCACGAATGCCTCCTCGAGAGTGCCGCTGCCGGCGCGTATGGCCTCGGGAGTGCCGCTCGCGAGCACGGTGCCTGCGGCGATCACCACGACCTCATCGCAGAGCGCGCTCACTTCCTGCATCACGTGGCTGGAGAACAGCACGCAGTGGCCCGCGTCGCGCAGCGACCCCAGGAGGCGCCGCAGCGTGCGCACCGCCATGACATCCAGCCCGTTGGTCGGCTCGTCCAGGAGCACGTTGCGCGGACGGTGCACGAGTGCGCGCGCCAGCGCCGTCTTGATACGCTCGCCCTGCGAGAAGCCCTTGGCCCGGCGGTCGGCGAACTGCTCCATCTCCAGAAGCGCGATCAACTCGGCGGTGCGCGAGCGGCCTTGCGCGCGCGCCAGCCCGTGCAGGCGTGCAAAATACAGGATGTTCTCGCGCGCGGTGAGGTTCGGGTAGATCCCGCCGCCCTGCGCCAGCACTCCCAGGCGCCGCGCCGCCTCGAGCGGGGTGCGCACCGCGCTGTACCCGTCGATGAGGGCGTCGCCGGTGTCCGGCCGCAGCACGGTGTAGAGCATGCGCAAAGTGGTGGACTTGCCGGCGCCGTTGGGACCTAAGAGCCCGGTGATGCGGCCATCGGCGGCGCGCAGGCTGACCTCGCGCACCGCCACCACCGCGCCAAAGCGCTTGGAAAGGTGTTGCGCTTCGATCACGGTGGCGGGCCGTTGAGGGTGGTGAAGAATGGCAGCGGGCGCGCGCGCTGCGTGCAGGAGAGGTCGAGCCCGTCGGCGGACGCCCGCGCGAGGAACTGCGCCAGCACCCGGTCCATGCACGGTGCGGTCAGCTGCCCGTGACCGAAACCGGCGAGCACGATCGACACCGCGTGCGTGAAGGCCTGCGCCACCTCGCGCGCGAGCGCCGGCGGCGTCGCGGGATCATCACTGCCAGAGAGCAGCAGCGCCGGCACGTCGCTGTGAAGCGGCGCGTGGAAGTCCGCGTCCACCGGCCCGCGCGGCCAGATGCGGCACACGCTCGCGAGCCCGTCGATCTGTGTCGTGCCGAGAAAGGTCCCCGCCAGGCGCGCGCGGTCGATGGTGCGCGCATCCCAGAACGGCACGTCCTCGGCGCAGACCACGCTGTTGTGCATGCCGGTGGCGAGCGTCTCCCCGTAGGCGCGCTCGGCAAGCAGGAACTGCGCGGCGAGCGGCGCGTAGTCGCGGTGCGCCGCCGCGGCGTCGAGCAGCAGCGGCAGGAGCGCGGCGTATTCCGCGGTGTAGCTCGCCAGGCGCAGCACCGTCGCCAGCTGCTCGGGGCCGAAGTCCAGGCTCACCCGCGCGCCGCTCGCAGGATCGGGCACGCTCACCGCCACGGCGTGACTCGCCACGGCGGCGCGCACGGCGCGGTAGTCGGCGAGTGGATCGCCGAACGCGGCGTGGCAGGTGTTGTCATGCGCGCAGCGCGCGAGGATGTCCACGAGGGCATTCTCGGCATCGAGCGGCGTGCGCGGCCCGAGCGCCACTCCCACCGGCACGACGCCGTCCAGGATCACGCTGCGGGTGCGCTGCGGGAAGCGCCGCAGGTAGTGCTGCGCCACGCGCGTGCCGTAGGAGGCGCCGTACAAGTTGATGCGCTCGTACCCCAGCGCAGCACGCACACGCTCCAGATCCGCGACGGCCACACTGGTCGTGTAGTACGCGACGCTGGCGCGTGCACCGAGGTCTGCGAGGCAGCGGCGTGTGCTGGCGGCGATCTGCGCATCGGTGGCGTGCAGCAGGAAGTCCTCATCCTGCGCACACACCAGAGGGTTCGATTGCCCGGTGCCGCGTTGATCGACGAGCACGATGTCCCGATCGCGGCGCACGCGCGCGAACGCCGACGCGACGCTTGCGTAGAACGACTGCGCCGATGCCCCGGGACCGCCCGCGAGAACGAAGAGCGGATCGGGCTGCTTGCTGCGGCTGATCGCGCTCACTCGCGCGACGTGCAGGCCGATGTGCCGGCCGGCCGGATCCTGCGGGTTTTCCGCGACCTGCAACACCCCGCACTCCGCCGGCAGCACCGTGAGGCGCAGGGGGTGCTCGAGCTCGCAGGGGCCGAGCCTCAGGGGCGCTTCCGCGGCAGCCGCCCGGGACAGGAGTCCCAGCAGCAACAGGACGCCGGGGAGCAGCGTCCTAAGAGGGGGCATGCGAGGCTTTCGATCCGGGAGGCGGGCTCACAGGCTTCGAGAATAGCAAGGCCGCTCTTGTTCGCGCGCTTCGCCACCCTACAATACGCGTCCCGCGCACCACTGCCGTACGCGCGTCGCGCGGGCAGGCAGCAAGTTGCAATACACGTGAACCAGCACCAGAGCTCCGCGGCCGCGTTCGATGTCATCGTCGTGGGCGGCGGCCATGCCGGCACCGAGGCGGCCCTGGCGGCCGCCCGCATGGGCGCGCGTACGCTGCTCCTCACCCAGAGCATCGAGACCGTCGGCTCGATGAGCTGCAACCCCGCCGTGGGCGGCATCGGCAAGGGGCATCTGGTGCGCGAGATCGACGCCCTGGGTGGGGCCATGGCGCGGGCGACGGACCGGGCCGGCATCCAGTTCCGCACCCTGAACGCGAGCAAGGGCCCGGCGGTGCGCGCCACCCGCGCCCAGGCAGACCGCCAGCTCTATCGCCAGGCGGTGCGCGGCCTGATCGAGAACCAGCCGGGCTTAAGGCTCTTTCAGCAGGAGGTCGCGGACCTCGTCGTGCAGGGCGACCGCGTGTGCGGCGTGGTCACCCTCTCGGGCATCACCTTCTCGGCGCCGGCCGTGGTGCTGACCGTCGGCACATTCCTCGGCGGGCGCATTCACGTGGGCCTCGACAACCATGCCGGCGGCCGCGCCGGCGATGCGCCCTCCAATCGCCTCGCGGCACGCCTGCGCGAGCTGCCCCTGCGGGTGGCGCGGCTCAAGACCGGGACGCCGCCGCGCATCGACGGCCGCACCATCGACCGCTCGGTCATGACTGCGCAGCCAGGAGACCTGCCTACCCCGGTGTTTTCGTTCCTGGGGCGCGCTAATGAGCACCCGGATCAGGTTCACTGTTTCATAACTGCTACAAATGAGCGCACGCACGCCATCATCCGCGCAGCGACGGACCGTTCGCCGATGTTCACCGGCGCCATAGAAGGGGTCGGCCCGCGCTACTGCCCCTCGGTCGAGGACAAGGTGGTGCGCTTCGCGGACAAGGCCTCACACCAGATCTTCATAGAGCCCGAGGGGCTCAACACCCACGAGGTGTACCCGAACGGTATCTCGACCAGCCTGCCATTCGATGCGCAGTGCGAGTTCGTGCGCAGCATCCGGGGCCTGGAGAACGCTCACCTGACGCGCCCGGGCTATGCCATCGAGTACGACTTCTTCGACCCGAGGGACCTTACGTCCTCGCTCGAGACGCGCGTGCTCGCCGGGCTGTTCTTCGCGGGCCAGATCAACGGCACGACCGGCTACGAGGAGGCCGCCGCCCAGGGCCTCCTCGCGGGTCTCAACGCCGCGCGCGCGGTGCGCGGGCGCGAGCCGTGGACCCCGTCACGGAGCGAGGCTTATC
>CATPBM010000070.1 GCA_955652625.1 uncultured Steroidobacteraceae bacterium | reverse complement strand
CGCTGCGTGTGGGTGTACATGCCCGGCCGTCGCCGGACGGGCTCGAGGCCGGTCAGGACCTCGATGTCGGAAGCGGTGTACGACTGGCTCATCCGATTGCGTGGTTCATCCGTGGTTCATCTGTGGCGGCGCCGCGCGGGCGCGGCGCGATCTTAGCACTTGACCGCGCCGCCATCGGATGTTGAGCTTTGCGAATGAAGGACGTCCGGAAAGCCGCGGCTGCCTGCGCGCTGCTCGGGTGTTTGCTCGGGTGTGCTCACCAGCGAACGCTCCCCGCTCCCGCGCCGCCTGCCGCCAGTCCGCCGGAACAGCCGGCGCCCGCTCCGCCGGCGCCCCAGGCCCCGCAGAGCCCCGAGAGCGCGCCAGCCTCTGCGGCACCCACGGCCGGGGCCGAGGCGCCCCCGGCTCCTGCAGCCGCGCAGACGAAAGCGAAACGGCCGCGCGCAGTCGTGTCCCCGCCCGGCAGCGCCGCCTCTCCTTCCGCAGCACCAAATCCGCCCGCGGCGAGCAATGCGTCTCCACCGACAGACGTGCGGCCGGCTGTGCCGGGGTCACCGACGCTTGATCTGGCAGCGATGGAGCAGCGGCTGCGCGACACGCACGCGATTGGTGTGTTCACCAAGCTCTCCCTCAAGAATCAGGTGGACGACCTGCTTGCGCAATTCAAGGCGTATCACAGCGGGCAATCCCGCGTCACGCTGGCGCAGCTGCGGCAGAAGTATGAACTGCTGCTGCTCAAGGTCGTCAGTCTTCTGCAAGACGCCGACCCGCCGCTCGCCACCGCCATATCGACCTCGCGCGAGGCAATCTGGGGTCTTCTCACGGACCCGCGACGGTTTGCCCAAATCGCCAAAAACTGATGCGAATGACAGGAGCCCTCATGCGCCAGCGCATATCCGCCCTCGTTCTCTTTCCCATTGCCACGATGGTACTCGGCCCGGCACGCCTGCCGGCGGCGGAAGATCCTGCATTCAGCAAGGATCTGACTGCGACGATCGCCCTGCAGGGAATGCCCTGCGACAAGGTGGTCAGCACGAAGCGTAACGGCGACAGCGATTACATCGCCACGTGCCAGAACGGCAGCCGCTATCACGTTTTCGTCGATCCGAACGGTCGAGTAGTGGTGCAGAAGCTCTGAGGCGAGCCAAGCTGCGCAGCGGCGCGTGCCCTCGACTAAGCGAGGTCAGAGGTGAGCGCCAGGCGCACCGGCTCGGATACTGCGGCGTCCGTGTGCCGGTAATGCTCGTGATCGACGCCGGCAGCGAGTGCGGCTCGCGCGTGCTGGCTCGCGATCATGGCGGGCTCGAGCTCGAAGCGCAGGAAGTGCACGGCAGAGGTCTTCACTTCGTTCTCCCGTTCCAGATCCTCGTCCGCGATCGCGAACACGCGCCCGTGCCCGGCGACCTGCACCCAGCAGCGGTCCTCGATGCCCTTCAGCTGGGCGAGCGCACGCGGCCGTTCGTCCGGGTTGAACTCCAAGAGCAGGGTCACCTTCCAGTTGCCGCCGTCCGGGATCAGCGGGTTGTAGGTGGCGAGTTCCTCCGCTATCCCCTGCGGCTCGAAAATGCGCTCCACACGCAGCATCTCCTGCACCTGGTACTGCACCGTGAGGCGATCCTCGAAGCACCAGGTGACGTTCGGCCCGACGGCGAGCTTGCGCTCGGCCTTGTGTCGCAGCACGCGGGCGCGGAACGTGGGCCGCTCGCGCGCGTACTGCTCGAGCGACATGAGATCGCCCGCCGCCAGTTTTTTCATGCCCAGCCTCGTTGCTTACAGGCCATAGGCGATCCGCAACAGCCGCAGCGGGTGCTCGGGCGCGCCGGCTTGCGCGAGGCCGCTTTGGATCTGATGTCCCGCCATCGGGCAATCGCTCGCGTAGTGATCGGCCCTGGCATTTTCCACCCGCTGCATCACCGGGCGGCCGATCTTGACCGATGCGGCGCGGAAACGCTGCTTCACGCCGTAGGTGCCGTTGTGCCCGGAGCAGCGCTCGATGGTGTCGATGGTTGTACCGGGCACGAGCTGCAGGAGATCGCGCGTCTTGAGTCCCAGGTTCTGCACCCGCAGATGACAGGGCACGTGATAGCTCACCTTGCCAAGCGACGCCTTGAAGTCGGTACGCAGCAGGCCCGCCGCGCGGCGCAGCATCAGGTATTCGAACGGATCGAACATGCGGCTCGCGACCCGCTGCACCGCTTCGTCCTCCGGGTACATGAGCGGCAGCTCCTGCTTGAACATGAGCGTGCAGGAGGGGATCGGGGCCACGATGTCGTAGCCGGCATCGATCGCCGCGGCGAGCTGCGCGATGTTGAACTCCTTCAGCTTCGCTACGCCCGCAAGGTCCCCCAGCTCCAGGCGCGGCATCCCGCAGCAGCGCTCCTGGGGCAGGAGCGCCACTTCGATGCCGTTGTGTTTGAAGACGGCAGCCAGATCCTCATCCAGCTCCGGCGCGTTGCGGTTGCCGTAGCAGGTGATGAACAGGGCGACCCTGCCGGTGGTGTCGCCCGTAGGACGTGCGTTGTCCGCGGCCTCGGCGCCCACAGCCGGCTGCACCGTGCCGAGCGCGGCGAGGCGTTTGCGGGCGTTGCGTGCGTGATATTCGGGGATGGGCGCGGTGCGATCGACCCCCAGGGTCTTCTCAAGCAGCACGCGGCCGGCCGTGGAGGCATTGACTGCGTTCACCACTTCCGCCACCACGGGGATGCCGGCGAGCTGGCCGACCGCGTCGGTGGCGGCGAGCACGCGCTCGGCGAGTTTCAGGCCTTCGCTGCGCACGCGCAGCGCCTTGGCGCGCAGCATCAGATGCGGAAAGTCCACGTTCCACGGATGCGGCGGCACATACGGACACTTGGTCATGAAGCACATGTCGCACAGATAGCAGTGATCCACGACCTCCCAGAACACTTTGCGATCAACGCCCGCGACCTCGCCTTGCGGGGTCGCGTCCACGGCGTCGAACAAAGTCGGGAAAGCGTTACACAGGCTGAAGCAGCGGCGGCAGCCGTGACAGATGTCGAACACGCGCTCGAGTTCCTTCTCGAGCGCGCCCCGGTCGTAGAATTCCGCGGTCCGCCACTCGATCGGGTGGCGGGTGGGCGCTTCCACGCTTCCTTCGCGCCTGGCCGGGGCGGAACCTGAGCGCGGTGGCGTGGTGCTCATGCGCGGCTCAAGACCCGCGCCGTCGCCCCGCCCCGGCCTCCTGCCCGGGCGCGCGCCGGCTCCAGGCCGACCTGACGGATGTCAGATCCCGTCCAGGGCTTTCTGGAAGCGATTGGCGTGCGAGCGCTCCGCCTTGGCGAGCGTCTCGAACCAATCGGCGATTTCCCCGAAGCCTTCCTCGCGCGCAGCCTTCGCCATGCCGGGGTACATGTCGGTGTACTCGTGGGTTTCCCCGGCGATCGCCGCCTTGAGATTGAGCTTGGTTTCACCGATGGGCAGACCCGTTGCCGGATCGCCTACGGCCTCGAGGTATTCGAGATGTCCGTGCGCGTGACCGGTCTCGCCCTCGGCCGTGGAGCGGAACACCGCAGACACGTCGTTCAGGCCTTCCACATCGGCCTTGGCCGCGAAGTACAGATAACGGCGGTTGGCCTGCGATTCCCCGGCGAACGCATCCTTGAGATTCTTTTCCGTCTTGCTGCCTTTGAGATTCATGACTCTCCTCACTTAGACTTGGTCTAATGCGAAGGTCGGGACTCTATCGCCGCGGTGCGTTTCACGTCAACCACGCGTTGACCCTGCGGCTGCACGCTGTGTAACGTTGCGCGCTCCCGCCCCACCGCTGCCGCTGAGGGACCGCAGGAACTTGTCGCGCACCAGCAAGCCTTTGGATTTCGAGCAGGCACTCGCCGAGCTTGAGAGCCTGGTCGAGCGCCTCGAGCGCGGCGACCTGCCCCTCGATGAGGCGCTGAAGGTCTTTGAGCGCGGCGTCGCGCTCACCCGGCACTGCCAGACCTCGCTCCAGGCGGCACAGCAGAAGGTCGAGATTCTCCTCAGGCGCAGCGGTCAGCCCACGACCGAACCTTTCGAGGAGTCCGACGAGGAGCCTGCGGCCGGGACCCCGGACCAGGGCTGATGAGCGCGCGGCTCACGGACGGGACAGCGTCCGCCGATTTCCTCGCGCGCGTTGCGTCCTGCCAGGCACGCATCGAGAGCGTGCTCGATGCCGCGCTCACCCTGCCCGATCCGGGCACGGAGCGTTTGCGCGATGCGATGCGCTACAGCGTGCTGGGCGCGGGCAAGCGGCTGCGGCCGACGCTGGTGTATCTCACCGGCGAGTCCCTCGGTGCCCCGCTCGCGCGACTGGACGCTCCCGCCGCCGCCGTCGAGCTGATCCACGTCTACAGCCTGGTGCACGATGACTTGCCGGCCATGGACGATGACGATCTGCGGCGCGGCCGCGCGACCTGTCATCGCGCCTACGATGAAGCGACCGCGATCCTGGTGGGCGATGCGTTGCAGGCGCTTGCCTTCGCCGTGCTGGCGAACGAGCCCATGCTCGGCACCTCGGCGGAAACACGGCTCGCAATGATCCGCCTGCTCGCCCGCGCAACCGGCACTGGTGGCATGGCCGGCGGCCAGGCGGTCGATCTCGCCGCGGTGGGTCACACCCTCACGGTCGCGGCCATCGAGAATATGCACCGCCGCAAGACCGGCGCACTCATCCAGTGCAGCGTGCTCCTCGGGGCGCTCGCCGCGGGCGTGCAGCAGGGCGCCGAGATCGCCGCCCTGGAGCGTTTCGGCGCCGAGATCGGGCTCGCTTTCCAGATCCAGGACGACATTCTCGACGTCGAAGGCGACCCGCTGGTGCTCGGCAAGTCTACCGGCGCCGATGCGGCGCACTCCAAGCCCACGTACCCGAGCACCGCGGGACTTGCGGCGTCGCGCCTGCGCGCCGGGGAGCTGCGCGATGCGGCAATTGCGGCCCTCGAACCCTTGGGCGCGCGGGCCGCGGGGCTGGCACAGCTCGCTAAGCTCGTCGTGGATCGCTCCAGCTGAGCCTTGCGCGCGGGCCGCGCGGCCGCCCGTGTACACTGGCGAGCCGATGACCGCTGCGCTGGAAAAGTACCCCCTGCTCTCCGCGATCGAAACCCCGGCGGACCTGCGCCGCCTGCCGGTGGCCAAGCTCCCGGCGCTGGCGCGCGAGCTGCGCGAATTCCTGATCCACAGCGTCAGCACCCGCGGCGGGCACTTCGCGGCAGGTCTCGGAACGGTCGAGCTGACGATCGCCCTGCATTATGTCTACGACACCCCACGCGACCGGCTGGTGTGGGATGTCGGTCACCAGGCGTACCCGCACAAGGTGCTCACCGGACGGCGCGATCGCCTGCACACCATCAAGCAGGACGGGGGCCTCGCGCCTTTCCCGTCGCGTTCGGAGAGCGAGTACGACACCTTCGGAGTCGGTCACTCGAGCACCTCCATCAGCGCAGCGCTCGGCATGGCGGTGGCGGCGGCACGATCCGGCGAGGATCGCCGCGTGGTGGCCGTGATCGGCGACGGCGCCATGACCGCCGGCATGGCGTTCGAGGCGCTGAATCACGCCGGCTCCCTGCCCGCGGACCTGCTCGTGATCCTCAACGACAACGACATGTCCATTTCGGAGAACGTGGGGGCGCTCTCCAATCAGTTCGCGCGCGCGCTCTCCGGGCGGGTGTATGCGCACCTGCGCGAGGGCGGCAAGAAAGTGCTGCGGCCCATGCCCACGGTGTGGGAGCTGGCGCGCCGCTCGGAGGAGCATTTAAAGGGCATGGTGCTGCCGGGCACCCTGTTCGAGGAGATGGGGTTCAACTACATCGGGCCCATGGACGGACATGACGCCAAGGCCCTGGTCAGCACGCTGCGTAACGTGAGGAAACTCCGCGGACCGCAGTTCCTGCACGTCGTCACCCGCAAGGGCAAGGGCTACGCTCCGGCCGAGGCCGACCCGATCAAGTGGCACGGTCCGGGTCCGTTCGATCCGGCGAGCGGCACCATTCTGAAGGAAAAGAGCAGCGGGCCGACGTACTCGCAGATCTTCGGGCAGTGGT
>CATPBM010000069.1 GCA_955652625.1 uncultured Steroidobacteraceae bacterium | reverse complement strand
GTACCGCGACGCCACGAAGGATCAGCAGCTGCTGAAGAACTTCGGGCGCGGCACGCCCGATGACTGGCTCGAGCGGCACCTCTACAGCGCTTACCCGTCCGCGGGAATCGTGGTGTTTGCTATCGCCCATCTGCTGCTGTTTGGCGTGCCCGGCATCATCATGATCGCCGTGCATCTGGCCGCGCAGCCGTTCTTCGCTGGCGGCGTGATCAACGGGCTGGGGCACGCGGTAGGCTACCGCAGCTTCGAGATGCCCTCGACCGCCACCAATCTCATGCCCTGGGGGCTGCTGCTCGGGGGCGAGGAATTGCACAACAATCACCATGCGTTTCCGCGCTCGGCGCGCTTTGCCGTGCAGCGCTGGGAAGTCGACATCGGCTGGCTGTGGATCCGGGTGTTCAGCGCCCTGGGCCTGGCGCGCGTGCGCTGGGTCGCGCCGCGCCCGTACTTCGAGCGCCGGCGCCGCGAGCTCGATAACGAGACCGTAAACGCGCTGTTCATCAATCGCATGCACGTGCTGCGCGCCTATGCGCGGCGCGTGGTGCTGCCCGTGTGCCGCGATCTCGCCCGGCGTGAACCACAGGGCTCGCTGCCGGCGAGTGCCTCGAAGCTGCTGATCAGGCATCCGGCGCTGCTGGCCGAGGAAGCCCGCCGCGGGCTGCGCGAGCTGCTGGAGAGGTACGAAGTGCTGCGCCGCGTGGTCGAGTATCGCGAGGGCCTGCAGCAGCTGTGGAACGGGACTTCGGCGAACCAGGCGCGGGCGCTCACGCAGCTGCGCGAATGGTGCACCCAGGCCGAGGCGAGCGGCATCGCCGCCCTGCGCGAGTTCGCGCAGCGCCTGCCGGCCTACGCCCGCGCCTGAGGCGGACGATCCGCGAGGGAACTACTTCACCGGCAGGTGGCTCGTGCGCGTCACGGTGCGCATGGCGAAGCTCGAGTGCGCGCGCGCGACACTCGGCAGGCGCGTGAGGTGCTGGCTGTGAACGCGCTCGAAGTCCGCCATGTCCGCCACCACCAGCCGCAGCAGATAGTCGTGCTCGCCGGTCATGAGATAGCACTCCATGACTTCGGGAACCTTGCGCACCGCGCTCTCGAAGGCCTCCAGTCCCGCCTGGCTCTGCCGGTCCAGAGTGATGCTCACGAAGACGTTCACCGGAAAACCTGCCCGCTGCTGATCGATCAGCGCGGTGTAGCCCTGAATGAGTCCGGATTCCTCGAGCGCGCGCACCCGACGCAGGCACGCTGATTCGGACAGGCTGACCTTCCCGGCGAGCAGGGTGTTGGTGATGCGCGCGTCCTGCTGCAGCAGACGCAGAATGGCGCGATCGTAGCGGTCGAGCTCCATAGGCACAATAATCCTTCATAAGAAGGCAAATATGCGGCAGATTCTGCCACAACTGCCCCAGGACGGGTGGCCATTACGCAAGCTGTCGCCCGGCCCTCGAATCTAATCTGAGAGCTAACTGAGCAGCCCGAAGAGGCTGGAGGAACAACGGCTATGCGTATCGGCGTTCCGCGCGAAATCAAGGTTCATGAATATCGAGTCGGCCTGGTGCCGGAGGGCGTGCGCGAGCTCGTGGGCGCGGGTCACGAAGTGCTCATCGAGAGCGGCGCGGGCAACGGCATCGGTGTGGATGATGCGCAGTTCCGCGCCGCCGGCGCCTCGATCGCGGCGCGCGCGGCTGAGGTATTCGAGCGCGCCGACATGATCGTGAAGGTGAAGGAGCCGCAGCCCATCGAGTGCGAGATGCTGCGCCCGGGGCAGGTCCTGTTCACGTACCTGCATCTGGCCGCCGATCCGGTGCAGGCCAGGGGCCTGATGAAATCCGGTGCGACCGCGATCGCCTACGAGACCGTGACCGCGCCCAATGGCTCGCTGCCGCTGCTCACGCCCATGAGCGAAGTCGCGGGCCGCATGTCGATCCAGGTCGGTGCGGCGAGTCTGCAGAAGGCCAACGGCGGTTTCGGCGTGCTGCTCGGGGGCGTGCCGGGCGTGCCGCCGGCGAAAGTGGTGATCCTCGGCGGCGGGGTGTCCGGGACCCACCCGGCGGAAATGGCCGTCGGACTGCGCGCGGACGTCACAGTCGTCGACCGCTCCGTGGACCGCCTGCGCGAGCTGTCGGCGATGTTTGGCTCTTCGCTGCGCACGGCCTATTCGACCATCGCAACGATCGAGCGACTGGTGCGTGACGCAGACCTGGTCATCGGGGCAGTCCTGGTAGCCGGCGCCGCGGCTCCGAAACTGGTCACCCGCGCCATGGTCAAGACCATGAAGCCCGGCACGGTGTTGGTGGACATCTCCATTGACCAGGGAGGCTGTTTCGAGACCAGCCATGCCACGACCCATGCAGAGCCGACCTTCGTGGTGGACGGAGTGGTGCACTACTGCGTGGCCAACATGCCTGGGGCCGTTCCTCGCACCTCCACCTTCGCACTGACCAACGCGACGCTCCCGTACACGCGCGCGCTCGCGGACCTCGGCTGGCAGGCCGCATTCAGGCGTGATCCGGGCCTCGC
>CATPBM010000068.1 GCA_955652625.1 uncultured Steroidobacteraceae bacterium | reverse complement strand
TGCTCGGGGCCTTCTACGTGGTCTGCACGATCATCGTCGGCCCCAAGCTCGGTGCGGCAGCGCTGCTGGCGCTGGTGATCCTCGGGCAGCTCGTCACCTCGCTCCTGGTCGATCATTTCGGCTGGCTGGGCTTCCCGCAGCATCCGCTGACTCTAATGCGACTGCTGGGCGCCACGCTGCTGTTCGGCGGCGTGCTGCTCATCGTGCACCGCGCCTGAGACGCGGTGCGCGGGCGTCGTCGTCGCGACTCAGGCACTCGGCGAGCGCAGCCCGACGATTTCCCCGTCGGCGCGCAGGCGGTGGTGCGCGCCGATGAGCGAGGTGTAAGCGGCCATCTGGCCATGGAACGCCCGGTGCCAGGTGAATTGCCGCAGCACGCGCGCGCGGGCCGCGGCGCCGATCGCATCCAGATCGCGCTCGTAAAGCGCGGCGATTGCCTCCGCCATGCTCTCGCCGCAGTTGGGCTTGGCGAGCATGCCAACACTCTCGTCGACGAATTCAGGAAACGCGCCGGCGCGCGCAGCGACCACCGGTCGGCCGCACGCCATGGCTTCCACGATCACGAGGCCGAAGGTCTCCTTGGTGCCGGCGTGCACCAGGGCATCCGCTGAGGCAATCCACTCTGCAAGCTCCAGGCTGTCGCCCCGGTACGGGAGCATGGTGATGTTGGCGGCGGGGCGCGCCTCGCGCTCCCCGCCGATCAGCAGCAGGTGATATGGCGCGCCAAGGCGTGCAAAGGCCTGCAGCAGCACCGGCAGATTCTTCTCGCGCGCGAAGCGCCCCGCGTACACGAGCACGCGCGCGTGCTGCGGCAGCCCCAGCCGCTCACGCAGCCCGGCGCGGCGGCGCGCGGGGCTGAACACCTCGGAATCCACACCGAGCGGCTGGTGTACCGTGTGCGGTACACCGAGCTCGTTCAGGTATTCGCACATCAGCCGGCTCGGCGCAAACACCACGTCGAACCGCTCGTACAGCCAACGCAGGTAGCGGCGGATCGTGGGCTCGGTGAGCCCCCCGCACATGCGCCGGCCCGCAAGCTGCGGCAGGTTCGAGTGATAGAAGCCTACCAGCGGAATGCCGCGGCGCTGCGCGACGCGCCAGGCGCACCACGCCGGATGAAACGCATCGCCGGCCTCGATGAGCGTCGGCTCGAGCGCGTCGAGCAGCCGTGCCCAGCGACGCGCATTGAGCGGCAGGCGATAATTGAAGGTTCCCGGGACGGGATAGCCCGACAGCGTGCACACGCCGCCGCGCTCTAGCTGCGTATCGCGGCCCGGCACAACGATGGTGTGCTCCCACGAGGTATGGGCGGCGAGCCAGGCGTGCTTGGCCGACAGATAGCGTTTTACGCCGCCACTGGTCGGCGAATAAAAGAGGGTTGTGTCGACGAGGTGCATGGGTTTTCGCCGACTCACATTGCACCTTTATGACGCAGGAGTGTCAAGCGGGCAGCTTGTGCGTGTACCGGGCGCGCAAGTGAGCGCGCAGCTGCGGCTCACGCCGGCTTGATGTTGGCGTTGAGTCGGAACAGGTTCGCCGGATCGTAGCGTTTCTTGAGCGCGGCCAGTCGCGGATAGTTGTCGCCGTAAGCGGCGTGCACGCGCGCCTCGCGATCGTCGCTGGCGGCGAGATTCACGTACTGCCCGCGCGTCTGCGGCTCGATCTTTGCCCAGGCCTGCCGCACCCAGTCGATCTCGCGCGCGGTGTCCCCGGGAGGCATTTTCCAGGACGTGAATACCCCCACGTTGTGACTCGCACCCCGATTGAAGTACGCGGTGTGCTTCGGTGCCACGCGACTGATCGCGCCGCCCTGGTGCTGCATCCACAGCAGCGCGCCGTCCGAGGGCGCGCTCTCGGTGAACTCGACCATGGTATCGATGAGGGTGGGAGTGATGCCGTACACCAACCCGCCCTTGCCGTAGGCGCCCAGCGGGCTGATGCCGCGCAGGTCCGCGCTTCCCTGGAGCTTGGCGTAGGGCGCCGGGGCCAGCTGGTCTTTGAGCGGCTTGCCGAGTTTGCGCAGCGGGCCGATCACTCGCTCCGCATCACCCGCCGGGCCGCAGTAGCAGACGCCAAGTACCAGCCAGCGCGCGCCTTGCGGGGCGGTGCCCATGGCGACATCTACATACAGCTCATCGGGCGCGGCGGCGATAATGTCCGCGAAGCCGCGCAACACCTGACGTGCATCGGCGAACGGGTAGCTGAGGTCGCCTCCGTACATCATCGGTGTGACCTCGTGCAGGCGGAACGTGAACGAGGTGACCACGCCGAAGTTGCCACCGCCGCCGCGCAGGGCCCACAACAGATCCGCATTCTCGCGCTCGCTGACGCGCAGCCAGCTTCCGTCCGCCGTCACCAGCTCCGCGCCCGTGAGGTTGTCGCAGGTGAGCCCGAACTTTCTGCCGATGCGTCCCACCCCGCCGCCCAAGGTCAGTCCCGCCACACCGGTGTCGGCGACGGTGCCGACGGGCGTGGCGAGTCCGAAGGCGAGCGTTTCGCGATCGAGTTGTCCGAGCAGCGCGCCGCCCTCCACGCGCGCGAGCTTTGCGACCGGATCGACCTCTACGGCACGCATGGGCGAGACATCGATGACCAGGCCGCCGTCGCACCCGGACTGGCCCGACACACTGTGGCCACCGCCACGCACCGCAGTCAGAACGCCGTGCGCGGCAGCGAAATTCACCGCGCGGCGCACATCGGCCGCTCCCACGCAGCGCACGATGAGCAACGGCTTGCGATCGAATGCCGGGTTCCACAGCCGGCGCGCGCCCTCGTAGGCCGGCTGATCGGCGGTGATGAGCTCACCGCGCAGCCCCGTGCGCAGCTCCTCGATATCGGCGGACTTGAGAGTCAGCTGCCGCCCGTCGAGTCCCACCGCGGAAATGTCCGCACTACTGGCCGCCGCGGCCGCGCGACGGTTAGGAATGGATGCCGCGGCAAGAGCCGCGAGTCCCGCTGCACAGAAAGTTCTTCTTTTCATCTGCCCCCC
>CATPBM010000067.1 GCA_955652625.1 uncultured Steroidobacteraceae bacterium | reverse complement strand
TCTGCCCGCCGCTGAGTGGGCATGGCGAAAGGGGGGGTCTCGATGCGTCTCGTCGTTTACTTAGGTGCGATCGCTCTAGGTCTGGCGCGGTCGTGTTTGGCGCAAGAGTCGTCGGCCACGCCAGCCGCCAGCGCCTCGGCTCACATCATCGTTGTTCGGGCCCGAGCGCTAATAGACGGCACGAATGCGCCGCCGCTGCGAGATCCTGAAATAGTGATTCGCGGCAACCGTATCCTCGAGGTCCATGCGGCCGGGACAAAGCCGCCTCCTGCAGGAGCGGAAGTGATCGATCTGGGCGCCGTCACCGTGCTGCCGGGTCTCATCGATTGCCATACTCATATCTTTCTGCAGGGCGAGTTGCCCTCAGCTGGCGGCTATGACGTGCAGCTGCTCAAGTTTCCGGCGTCCTACCGGGCGGCGCGCGCAGTCGTGGCCGCCCGACGTGCGCTGGAACAGGGATTCACTACGATTCGTGACGTCGAGACCGAGGGCGCGGGATACGGCGACGTCGGCATCAAGCAGGCGATCAATGAAGGCTACATTCCCGGCCCGCGCATGTTCGTATCGACGCGTTCGATCTCCTCGACTGGCGGCTACAACCTCGAGGGGTATGCGCCCGAAATCGAGGTGCCAAAAGGCGCGCAGTTGATCGATGGGCCCGTCGAGGCGCGCAAAGCAGCGCGCGAGCAGCTGGACCACGGCGCGGACTGGATCAAGGTGTATATGACGCACCGTTCCTGGGTCGATGAGCAGGGTGCGCTGGTTTCGCAACCCACCCTGACCGTCGAGGAGCTCAAGGCCATTGTCGACGAGGCGCACGGATGGCGCAGGAAGGTAGCCTGCCACGCCTACAACGGGACGGGCCTGCAGCGCGCCCTGGATGGCGGCTGTGACTCCATTGAGCATGGGCTCGAGATCACCGATTCGCAGATCGTGCAGATGATGAAGCAAGGCACATGGTTAGTACCCACGCTATCGGTGTATTACTATGATCACGATCCGCCGGACACACCCAGTGGAAAGCGCGATCGCAAACGGGTGGCGGTCCATGTTGTCTCGTTTCAGAAGGCATTGCGTGCCGGTGTCAAGATCGCCTTCGGAACCGACGTTGGCGGTTTCGTGTGGTCCGATCCCATCGCCCAGGAATTTGTCCGCGAGGTGGAGCTCGGCATGACACCCATGCAGGCGATCCAGTCCGCCACATCGCGGGCTGCCGAGCTGCTCGGCAAGCGCGGCGAGCTGGGGGTCGTGGCGCAGGGGGCGTACGCGGATCTGATCGCGGTCGCGGGCGATCCACTCGCGGATGTGGGCGTCCTGAAGAACGTGGGGTTCGTGATGAAGGACGGCGTGGTGTTTAGGCCGGCACTCGCTTCCCCGAAATGACTAAAACACCTGCCGGCACGAGGTGGCGTCTGCGCTTGGCGGCGCGCCGTCCGCAGGGCGACTAGCTTCAATGTCAGCCAGCGATGCACGCAGAGCTGTGCGGCGCAAATTCCACTCAAACCAACGATCGTTATTGTTGCGAAGATCACGATACTGTTTCCGATCCCGTAGACAGTCTTCGATGACCGCGGCCACGATTCTGGGGAGGTGGGGTAACGCACGCACCAGTTCCGGCACGGCATCGGGCCCAAGCCCCCTCGTCAGATATGGGACATCCATCCGGCCTGTCCGGGCGTACCGGGTGAGGTTTGCGCGCGCGATCCAGGCATCGGCATTCCCCCACACCAGCCCCGCGAGAACCAGCGCAACAAGCACTATTACGCGGCGAAGGAAGCGGTCGAGGCGCGGATATGCACGCAGTTCAATAAGCAGAAGGACCAGTGCGATAGACGCAACTGCTGCGTAGATCTGCACATAGAGGCGCAAGCGCGTGTACCCATATGCGTCCTCGTAGAGATTCACGCGGTAGAACGCGGACAGCAACAGGATCTGAGCCTCCGCGGTCACGATCCACTGAAGGATTTTTACCCACTGATTTCGCTGATCTGAAAGCGCGTATCGATGAAGCGCGAATAAGAGAACCCCGCAGACCGTGGAGGCAGCGTTGAGCTCCACGAACCCACGGTGAACGGCATCGGCGTAGCTGATGCCACTACCAGCACGCGCACCAGGATTACCGAACAGATAGGACACCTGGAGTGTGAGGAAGAGGGCGAACAAAGTAGCTACTGAAGCCAGGACAATCAGTGTCTCGGTACCCGAGAAAACCTGGCGCGGCATCGGCTCCGAGCCTGGCGCTCGGGATTTGCGCGGCGTCGCATGCAACGCAATGCCAAAGGCCCCGGCAAAGCACGTGCTCAAAACAGCAAAGAAGATCCCTCGCGGCAGGATCGGAAGGTCCTGCAGTGCCTTTGCGATGAAATCACGGCTGGCTGCGAAGGTGGGATCGGCCTCACTAAGCAATAGAGCGAGGAGGAGCGTGACGGGTAGGGCGAGGGCTATCCCCCGGATCACCCGGATACTTCGATCTTCGCGGACCGCCACAGAGGTCTCAGCGAACCGCGCTCGGGCTTCGCACGCAGTGAGCAC
>CATPBM010000066.1 GCA_955652625.1 uncultured Steroidobacteraceae bacterium | reverse complement strand
TCTCTTGGCAGCGGCAGCTCGAGCGCGGACCTGGATTTCGCCTCCGTGCAGCGCGGCAACCCCGAGATTCAACGTCGCGCGCAGGAGGTCATCGATCGCTGCTGGGCGCTGGGCGAGCGCAATCCCATCGTGCTCATTCACGACGTCGGCGCTGGCGGACTCTCGAACGCAGTGCCCGAGGCGGTGGCGCACAGCCGGCGCGGCGCGCGCGTGGACCTGCGCGCCATCCCGAGCGCGGAATCGGGCCTGTCGCCACTGCAGCTGTGGTGCAACGAGGCCCAGGAGCGCTACGTGCTCGTGATCGGCAGCGACTCCCTCGAGGAGTTTGGCGCGCTCGCCGCGCGCGAGCGCTGTCCGTTCGCGGTGATCGGCGAAATCACCGCCGGCGGCCAGCTCACGGTGCGCGATCCGCTGTTTCACAACGAGCCGGTCGACATGCCGCTCGAACTGCTGCTCGGCAAGCCGCCGCGACTCACGCGCGACGTCAGGAGCGTCCCGGCGCAGCGGCGCCGCTTCGATAGTGCACATATCGGGCTGCGCGAGGCCGCCTATCGGGTGCTGCGTTTCCCCGCGGTCGCAGACAAGACCTTCCTCATCACCATCGGTGACCGCACGGTCGGCGGGCTCGTCAGCCGCGATCAGCTGGTGGGGCCGTGGCAGGTGCCGGTGAGCGATGTGGCGGTCACCCTCGCCGACTACCAGGGCACGGCCGGCGAGGCGATGGCAATGGGCGAGCGCACGCCGGTAGCGCTGCTCGACGCACCGGCTTCCGGAAGACTCGCGGTGACCGAGGCAATCACCAACATTCTGGCCGCCGATATCGGCGCGCTGGCGCAGATCCGGCTGTCTGCCAACTGGATGGCCGCCGCCGGGGAGCCCGGTGAGGACGCCGCCCTCTACGCAACCGTGCACGCCGTGGGCAAGGAGTTGTGCCCGCAGCTGGGCATCGCGATCCCGGTCGGCAAAGACTCGCTGTCGATGAAGACGGCGTGGAGCGATGCCGGCGTGCAAAAGAGCGTGGTGGCGCCGGTGTCGCTCATCGTCTCGGCCTTCGCGCCAGTCAAGGACGTGCGCCGCACGCTCACGCCCGCTTTGCAGCTCGATGAGCGTCCCACCTCGCTGTGGCTCATCGATCTTGCGGCCGGTCGCAACCGTCTGGGCGGCTCGGCACTCGCGCAGGTGTACGGCGAGCTCGGTGATGAGCCCGCGGATCTCGATGAGCCCAACACGCTGACGCAGCTCGCGGCGGCGCTCGCCGAGCTGCGCGCGACCAGCATGCTGCGCGCCTACCACGACCGCTCGGACGGCGGGCTGTTCGCAACGCTCGTCGAGATGGCGTTTGCGGGGCACTGCGGACTCGACATCGCGCTGCCTGCGAGCCGCGGCGCGGCTCTCGCGCAGCTGTTCGCCGAAGAGCCGGGCGTCGTGGTGCAGATCCTGGCCGGCGATGAACCCGCGTTCCTCGAGATCCTGCAGCGCCATGGGCTCGCCGCGGCGGCGCTCTACCTGGGCGCGCCGGTGAGCGAGCTGCGGGTGCAGATGCGCATCGGCGACGCCGAGCTCGACGAAGCCTGGGGGGACCTGAGGCGCGCGTGGTCGGAGACCTCCTGGCGCATGCGCCGCCTGCGCGATGATCCGCAATGCGCCGACGAGGAGTATGCCGCGCAGACCGCGGAGAACGATCCGGGCCTGTCGGTCGACCTGAGCTTCGACCCCGAGGAGGACATCACCGCCCCGTACGTGCTGCGCGGGCTGCGCCCAGCGGTCGCGATCCTGCGCGAGCAGGGCGTCAACAGCCATACCGAGACCGCCGCGGTGTTCGAGCGCGCGGGTTTCAGCCCGCACGACGTGCACATGACCGATCTGCTGAGCGGCCGGCGCCTGCTGACAGAGTTCAAGGGACTGGTGGCGTGCGGCGGCTTTTCCTACGGCGACGTATTGGGAGCGGGCGAGGGCTGGGCGAAATCGATCCTGTTCCACGAGGCGGTGCGCGAGGAGTTCGCGCGCTTCTTCGCACGTCCCGACAGCTTCGCGCTCGGCATCTGTAACGGCTGCCAGATGTTCGCCGCGCTCAAGAGTCTCATCCCCGGCACCGAGCACTGGCCGCGCTTCGTCAGGAACCGCAGCGAGCAGTACGAGGCGCGCTTCTCGCTGGTGCAAGTGCTGGGCTCTGCCTCGGTGCTGTTCGCGGGCATGGAAGGCTCGGTGCTGCCGATCGCAGTGGCGCACGGCGAAGGGCGCGCGGAATTTGCTTCCGCGGCTGCGGCCGCGGCCTGCGACTCGAGCGGCCTGGTGGGGCTGCGTTACCTCAACAACGACCGCAGCGTGGCCGCCGCCTATCCGTTCAATCCCAACGGCACGCCCTTCGGCATCGCGGCTCTTGCGAATGCCGACGGGCGCGTGACCATAACCATGCCGCACCCGGAACGCTCGTTCCGCTATCTGCAGAATTCCTGGCGGCCGCGCATGGCGGGCGAGCACAGCGGCTGGACGCGGATGTTCCGCAACGCGCGCCGCTTCGTGGACTGAAGGTGCTTTAGCTCGCCGAAACGAACGGCGCGACGTGGGTGCCGGTCTCGTCCAGGAAAAAGCGCCGCACCATGAGCGCCTGCTGCAGCTTGCCCTTGCGGACGTAGGCCTCGTAGACCAGATCCTTGACGACCTCGAGCAAGACACCCGCTTCGTAGCCCTCCAGCAGCGCCAGCGACGAGCGCGCATCGAGCTCTGCACCGAACAACACGTTCTTCATCTTGCTGAACAGCTCCGGCGCGATATTGGCAAGCTCGCGCACGGCGTTGAGCTCATCGAACAGGCGCAGTTTCCCCGCCTCCCCCAGATCAGCAAACATCGCCTGCGCGCTGCGCCGGCACATCGAGGCGAAGGCGTTGAAGGCTCCCTGTGAGAAGCAGGTCAGCGCCTCGCGGAACAGCAGTTCCACGTCCTCCGGTACGTAGGTGAAGCTGAACTTCTCGCGCGCGCGCTCGACTTCGGAGAACTGCGGCGAGAGCTCGATGCGCGCAGCTGCGTACACCCGCACCGTGAAGCGCAGGAAGATCGGCGCATGGCAGGCGTCGCACAGGTACACCAGCCCCACCTGCTTGGGCCGGTAAAGCTGCAGATCCTCGAACCGCGGCACCGCGTTCGCGGTGATG
This sequence comes from uncultured Steroidobacteraceae bacterium, assembly GCA_955652625.1. GTDB lineage: Bacteria > Pseudomonadota > Gammaproteobacteria > Steroidobacterales > Steroidobacteraceae > 13-2-20CM-66-19. The sequence goes on along the minus strand of CATPBM010000066.1, from coordinate 5,611 downwards.
TGCGCGACGGCCTGGCAATGGGGACAGGTGACGACCAGGTTCTTGTCCAGATCGTGGTGCAGGCGGCTCGCAGAATCGATGTACAGGGACATAGCTCAGAGCGCGCGGCGGCTCATGTTTATTGTCGGTGCCGGCGCAGCCATGTTACCTCAGCGCGCGGCCCGTGACCGGCCCTCCGGCAGCGGCCGGGCGCGCGCCGACCGGCGGGCGGTGTGCGTTATGTCACAGGGCGGCCGCGGCGCGCAAAGGCGAGGATGTGGTCCGCGAGCATCGCGTACTCGCCGCTGAAGTGATGTCCCTTGCCGATCTGTTCGCGCTCGACCCCCGCCGCGGACAACCCTGGGCAGATCGAATCCGCCTCGCCCTCGCCGTAGATGCACAGCACCGGCACATGGCCCATGGCGTCCAGTTCCGGTCGCGTCGGCGCTCCTCCCTGGTCGTTTCCCACCCAGTCGGCGATGCGCACCTCGAAAGAGGCGTGCGCGTCGATTCCCAAAAGGCTCACGCTCGCGATGCGCTCGCGCAGATCCTGCGGCAGGCGGGTGATCACAAACGGCAGTACGTCCGCACCGAAGGAGTAGCCGATGAGCAGCACGCGCTGCTTTTTCCAGGCGCTCAGGTAGTGGCGCATCAGCCGCGCCACGTCGCGTGCCGTCTCGGCCGGCGTTCGCTCGCTCCAGAAGTACTTCAGTGAATTCAGGCCCACCGTCGGCACGCCGTTCGCGGCGAGGCGCGCGGCGAGCTCCTGGTCGAGCCCGGCCCAGCCCCCGTCCCCGCTGATCAGCAGCGCGAATTCATCGGAGGCGCCTGCGGCGTGCACCTCCTGCACCGGCAGATCGTTGATGTCGGGCGGGCGCTCGGGCGCTGCCTCCACGTGCGCCGTGAGGCGCGCATAGGCCTCGCGGAATTGAGGCATCCAGTTGCGTTCGACCCCGAAGCCGTGGCCGACGAGCGGCAGCCTCACGATCTGACCGTCCGCCACGCGGGTGGCGAACTCATCGGCTGCGTGCGGGTTGCAGACCTCGTCCTTCTGCCCCTGCAACGCGATCCAGGGCTGTCTGAGATGCGCGGCGGGCTGGAATACCAGCTCGTGCTGTTGGTTCTGCGAGTAGCGCAGACCCGCCCCGGGGCATAACGCTGCGCCGGCGAAGTCCTGGTTGGCGCAGAAGCCGAGGCTCAGCGCGCCGGCGAAGGTCCCGGGCGGAGACTGCACCAGCGCCGCATACACAACGGTCGCACCGGAGGAGTAACCCACCAGCACCGGCACGTGGTACTCGCTCATGCCGATCGCTTTCTGTACCTGGTGGCTGAGTGCCTCGAAATCGGCCGCGATCATCTGGCACGGAGCACCCGCGCGCTGCGCGCTCTTGCGCAGGCTGGCGAAGTATTGGTTGATGTCGACGCCGATGACCACTGCGCCCAGCCCGGCGAGCGCGTGCGCCATGCTGACCACGCCCAGTTCCCAGCCGCCGTCACCGGAGACAAAGATGGCGACGCTCGCAGGCTTGCCCTCCGGCATATAGACGGTGACCTTGCCGAAGCGCCCCGCAGGCAGGCGCGTGGAGTACCCGCCGTCGGCGCCGGGCCCGGCGTGCGCCTTGGGGGCGGCGCCCACCCCTTGCGCCCCTGGCAGCAGCGCCAGGCCCGCGAGGGCGGCGCACATGAGCGCCGCGCCGCCGCTGCGCGCGGCCAGCAACAACCCCTTGCCGATCATCTCGCGAACAACTCCTTCATCCCGCCTGCGATCAGCACCGAGACGTCCATCAGCACCCTGGGCAAGGCGATGCCGCCGCGGGCGACGATATAGCGCGGTTCCCACGTCGGGTCGAATTTGGCCTTGTAGCGTCGCAACCCTTCGAAGTTATAGAAGTGCTCGCCGTGGCGGAAGATGAAATTCCCAACCCGGTGCCAGGCGGGCGCCAGTGGATGGGCTTCCAGCCCCGACAGCGGTGCCATGCCGAGATTGAACCAGCGGTAGCCTTCGCGCCGTCCCCATAACATCAGCTCGATGAACAGGTAGTCCATGGCGCTGCGCGGCGCCTGCGGATCGAAGCGCATGAGATCCACCGACAGCTCGGCCCTGGTGCCCGTCGTCCAGAGGTTGGCGAACGCGACCAACGTGCCTTGCGTACGCACCACCGCGAGCGGGAAGCGGCGCAGGTACTCGGGCGAGAACGCGCCCACCGAGAAACCCTTCTCGCCTGTTGATTTGCTCGCCAGCCACGCATCCGAGATGCGTTGCATGTCAGGCAGCAGCGCGTCAACACCCGCGGGCGGCACGACCTCGAAGGTCGCGCCGTCGCGCTGCGCGCGACGCTGCGCCTGGCGCAGTTCGGCGCGCACCGCCCCCTCGAGGGAAAAATCGCTCAAGGGCACGCGCGCTTCCTCGCCGATCTTGAGCGCCGCAAGCCCCAGGTCCACATACAGCGCCAGGCGTTCGGCGCACACCTGGTAGAACACCGTCTGGCCCCCGTGATGATCGGACATCTCGCGCAAGCGCCACACCAGCTCCTCGGCACCATCGCGCGAACCCACCGGATCACCGAGCGCGATCCAGCTGTGGCGCACGATCTGGTACATTACGAAGGCATCGCCGGCGTCGTTGAACAGCAGCCGCTTGTCCCCGGTGAGGGCGGCGTTCGCCAGCGTGACATCGGAGGTGGCGATGATGGCCGCCGCGCGTGCCAGGTCCTGCGGATCTGCGACCGCGGGCTCCGGACGCGCCGGCCGCAGCATGTTCAGCAGCACATAGGCGCTACCGAGCACGAGCACCGCGACCGAGGCGCGCAACATGCGCGGCGCGTTGCTGTGCAGGGCGAAGGTCCACCACAACTCGTGCGAATAATTGACGTGGCGGTAGGAGACGAGGCCGATCCACAGCGCCATCGCGATCACCCCGACGATGCTCGCGACCCACACGGGCGTGAAGCGCTCCGAGAGGATCGCGGTCGGACGATAGAAGGCGCGGCGCCCAAGCACCAGCACGCCGAGGACCAGCGCGAGCAGGCTCGCTTCCTCGAAGTCGAGTCCCTTGAGGAGCGACGCAATGATGCCCGCGATCAGCAACCACACCGAGATGTGATAGGCGGCCCGGACGCGACGGAACAACGCGCGCGCCAGCACCAGAAGTCCCAGCCCCACCAGGCTTCCCGCGAGGTGCGACAGCTCGAGCACCGCGAGCGGCAGGAACCGGTCGAGGAACGCGAGGCGCTCGTCGACCGTGGGGGTCGCACCGGAAAACAACAGCAGCGCGCCAGCGAGGAAGGTGAGGGCGCCGGCGACCTGCGGCACGACCGGCGCGATGTACATGCCGGCGAGCTCCTGCGCGCGCGCGAGCGCCGAGCGTTGTGCGGAAAGCTCCTTGGAGCCAAACAGCAGCGTGCCGAACACCAGCGGCACGACGTAGTACACGATGCGGTAGGCGAGCAGCGAACCGAGCAACGCATCGGGGGGTACATCCGGCAGCGTCAGCAAGATCACCGCCTCGAACACCCCGACGCCGCCCGGAACGTGGCTGACGATGCCAGCGATCAGCGCCCCCGCGTACACGCCGAGGAAGGTGACGAAACGGATGTGCGCCTCGGCGGGCAGCAGCGACCACAGCACCGCCGAGGACAGCGACAGGTCCAGGATCCCGAGCGCAAGCTGCGTGAGTCCGATTGCCGGCCCCGGCGCGCGCAGCGCCCAGCCGCGGATTTCGAGCCTGCCGCGCGCCAGGCACCCCCATAACGCGTAGGCACTCACCGCTGCGAGCAGCAGCGTCCCGACCAGCACCGCCCAGTGGTGATGCAGGTGCAGCACCCTGGCGGGGTGCTCGGGCGCGAGGACCAGTGACAGGCCAAGAATGGTCGCCAGACCGATGCCGAACGACAGGCTGCAGAACGCGGAGATGGTCGCGACATCGACCGCGCCGACTCCCGCGCTGGCGTACAGCCTGAAGCGGATTGCGGCCCCGGTAAACGCCGCGAATCCGAGCGTGTGGCTGAAGGAGTAGGCGATAAATGAGTTGAACAGGATCCGCGTGTAGGGGATTGCGCGCCGCAGGTACGCGAGCGCTAGCGCTTCATAGGTGGTCAGCAACCAGTAACTGAGCGTCGTGAAGCCGAGCGCGGCCAGCACCTGGCGGCGCGGGATCTCGTGCAGGTGCGCAAAGACGCTCTTGACGTGCAGGCTCGCGAGCTGGCGGTGCAGGACGAACGCCACCACAGCAAACACCAGCAGTGCCGCGAGCGGCCCGACCCAGCGCCACAGCGAAGGTACTCCGCCCGCCGTCGCGGGTGTCGCCACTTTAGTCGGCCCAGGCAAGCTGCGTGTGCCCCTCAGCGCGTCAGCGGCTTGTACCTGATGCGATGGGGCTGTGCAGCCTCCTCGCCCTTGCGGCGCCTGACGTCCTCGACGTACTCTTGGTAGTTGCCCTCGAACCAGACGACCTGTGAATCGCCCTCGAAGGCGAGGATGTGGGTCGCGATGCGATCGAGAAACCAACGGTCGTGGGAGATCACCACGGCGCAGCCCGGGAAGCTCAGCAGCGCCTCCTCGAGCGCCCGCAGAGTCTCGATGTCCAGGTCGTTGGTCGGCTCATCCAGCAGCAGCACGTTGCCGCCCGAGCGCAGCACTTTCGCAAGGTGCACGCGGTTGCGCTCTCCGCCCGAGAGTTCCCCGATCAGCTGCTGCTGCTGCGTGCCTTTGAAGTTGAAACGCCCGACGTAGCCGCGCGAAGGAGTCTCGTAGGCGCCGACCCTGATCATGTCCAGGCCGCCGGAGATTTCCTGCCAGACCGTTTTCTTGTCATCCAGGCTCTGACGAGACTGGTCGACGTAGCCGAGACGCACGCTCGGTCCTACGCGGATTTCCCCGGCGTCGGGCTTCTCCGCACCGGTAAGCATGCGAAACAGCGTGGTCTTGCCGGCGCCGTTCGGGCCGATGATGCCGACGATGCCCCCGCGCGGCAGGTTGAAGGCGAGGTTGTCGATGAGCAGCCGCTCACCGTAGCCCTTGCGCAGTCCCTGCACGGCGATCACCAGATCGCCGAGGCGCTCCCCGGGCGGGATATAGATCTCGTTGGTCTCGCTGCGTTCCTGGAACTCGCGCGAGGCGAGCTCCTCGTAGCGCTGCAGCCGCGCCTTGCTCTTCGCCCGGCGCGCCCTGGGGTTCTGCCGCACCCACTCGAGCTCGTGCGCGAGGGTCTTGCGCAGCGCTTCACGCTCGCGTTCTTCCAGGCCGAGGCGTTGCTCCTTCTGCTCGAGCCAGGAGGAATAGTTGCCGTGCCAGGGAATGCCGTAGCCGCGGTCGAGCTCCAGGATCCATTCGGCGACGTTGTCGAGGAAGTAGCGGTCGTGCGTGACCGCGATCACCGTGCTCGGGTACTCCTCGAGGTAACGCTCGAGCCATGCGATGGATTCCGCGTCCAGGTGGTTGGTGGGCTCATCCAGCAGCAGCATGTCGGGAGCCGACAGCAGCAGGCGGCACAAGGCCACGCGGCGCTTTTCCCCGCCGGAGAGCGTCCCGATGCTCGCCTCCCACGGCGGCAGGCGCAGCGCATCGGCCGCGATCTCGAGCTTGCGCTCGAGCTCCCAGCCCCCGGCGGCGTCGATCGCGTCCTGCAGCTGCG